>CAYVJO010000053.1:8722-9364 GCA_964451735.1 uncultured Hyphomicrobiaceae bacterium
ATGGCAGGATTATTGCAAGAAACAGGCTTTGCAATGCGCCTGGCTTGATGGCAGTGAACTGAAAAGCTACTTTTCGAATGAGCGTGAAAAACATGGTGAGCTTCTGAAAGCGATGGGAGGAAACTGACATTACGAGCGAATACTCGCTTACAATAACGTTTACGAAGGTGTTTTCAGAGCAGCGTCTTGAATTTGTCATTAGGGCCTTATCCTGAAGTCGCCGACGCTTGAATGGCATTTTCGCTTGAGCAACTGACAATGGAGGGCAAGCCTTGCGCAAAGCAGAGCTGATCGTTGCCGCGCTGATCGGGCTTGCCTCCCTTTTCCTGATGTATGAGAGCCAGCGAGCGCCGCTCGAAATCGGATGGATGGCTCGCAAGGGGCCCGGAAGCGGAGCCTTTCCATTCTGGCTTTCCGCCGGGCTTCTGGTCGCGTCCGTTGCCATCTTTACGCGGGCATGGCTTGGACGATCGCCGCAATCACGGTCGGAGGAGCCCTTTGTGGATCGCCATGCTGCCGGTTTGATCGGCGTGTCGGTAATGGCGATATTCGGTATGCTGTTTATCACGGAGTGGCTCGGCGCCTATGCGGCCATCTTTGCGTTCATGCTTTTCTATCTCAGCTTTATCGGCCGCCACGGCT
>CAYVJO010000053.1:9374-10826 GCA_964451735.1 uncultured Hyphomicrobiaceae bacterium
CACGGCTGGATGACAGCGCTTTGCATCGCGGTGATAACGCCGGTTGCAATCTTTCTTTTCTTTGAGGGCGGCATGAAAATCCTTCTGCCGAAAGGCGCGAGTGAGCCGTTGTTCCTGCCTCTTTACAAGATTTTCGTCTACTGAACGCGGCGTCCGACATGAGCTCGTCCGCATTATCCGCACAACGACCCGGGACAGCTACATGGACGTTTTCTCTCATCTGATCGACGGCTTCGCGATCGCTTTCCAGCCGCTCAATTTCGGCCTTATGCTCCTCGGCTGTCTGCTGGGCTTGATGATCGGAGCTATGCCCGGACTGGGCTCCGTCAACGGCGTGGCGATCCTCCTGCCGATAACATTTTTCGTGCCGCCGACAGGCGCCATCATCTTCCTTGCCGCCATTTATTATGGCGCGATGTATGGCGGCGCGATCTCCTCGATCATGCTCGGCATTCCCGGCGCATCGACGGCAGTCGCCACAACTTTCGACGGCCGGCCGCTCGCCTTGAAAGGTCAGGCCGACCAGGCGCTTGTCGCCGCCGCTATCGCCTCTTTCGTCGGCGGCACCATTTCCATCATTCTGTTCACGCTCTTTGCTCCCCCGCTCGCGGATTTTGCCTTGCGATTTGGCCCCGCGGAAGAATTTGCTCTCATGGTGCTGGCCTTCGCCACATTCGTAGGGCTAGGGGGCGATGATATCGCCAAGACGATGGCCATGATTTTCCTCGGACTGGTGCTCTCGGCCGTTGGTCTCGACATTGTCTCTGGTCAGCCGCGTCTGGTCTTTTTCGATCTGCCGGGTTTTTACAGCGGCATCTCGTTCATCGTTCTGGCCATTGGCATTTACGGTATCGGCGAAATGCTCTGGACGCTGGAGAACTCGCGTGGCGACGTGCGTGTCGCTAAGCATAGTTTCACGCTGCGCCGGCTTGTAGAGGCTTTAGGACGAATGCGGAGCTCGGTCCGCACGATGGTTTTGTCATCTTTCCTTGGTTATTTCGTGGGGGTACTGCCCGCTGCTGGGGCGACGCCGGCCTCGCTGATGGCGTATGGCCTGGCCAAGAGCATGTCCAAAGACCCAAAACAATTTGGCAAGGGCGCGATCAGCGGCGTGGCTGCGCCAGAAGCAGCCAACAATGCGGCCAGCACTGGCTCGATGCTGCCTATGCTTACGCTCGGCATTCCCGGTTCGCCTACAACGGCGATTCTGCTTGGCGGAATGATCATCTGGGGGTTGACGCCCGGCCCCCTCCTGTTCCAGAACGAGCCCGAATTTGTCTGGGGGCTGACTGCAAGTCTTTACGCCGCCAACCTCTTTGCGTTGCTCATCAACATCGCTTTCATCCCGCTATTCATATGGATCTTGCGGATGCCGTTCACGGTGCTTGCGCCTCTCATCTTCGTTTTGTGTTTCGTCGGTGGCTTCGCGCCGGACCAACGCATGTTCGACCC
>CAYVJO010000054.1:0-3414 GCA_964451735.1 uncultured Hyphomicrobiaceae bacterium
GTCGCGCTTGAATACGGACGTAAGACGATCTCGGCTTATGAACGGCCTTCGATCGAGCAGGTCGAAGAGGAAACGATGGGCGGCGGCGATGGGCAAAAGGAAGCCGCTTAAAGCATCGGACCGAAAAGTGCACAGCGGTTTTCGGGCAAATCCGATGCTGAAATCAAGCGTATCGGACCGAAAAGTGCACAGATGGCACGCACGCTGCCCTCTTTCGGCAGAAGCGCTGCTCGCGTGAAATGCCAGGCGTAAGGATGGGGCATTAAGGTCTGCAACATGGGCGGGCGCCGAACGGGCGGCGTCTCGGTTTGATATATGGGTAGATGAAATGGTTCAAGACGCGACCGCAAAACCCCTCCCGGACCATCCTCCCGGTCTGGCGCAATCCCTGGAGGAACTGGCTGCCGCTTTCAGCCCACAACAGGACGGCGGCTCGCTCAATTCAGCGCCCGACAGGGCGAGCGCGGGGTACGACGCTTCGGGAACGCCGGCCAATCTCGACATGATCCTGCGCATCCCCGTAACGGTTCAGATCGTTCTGGGAACCGCGACCATGCCCGTCGCCAATCTGGCCAAGCTTGGTAGAGGCGCGGTAGTTCCGCTGGACAAGCGGGTTGGCGAGCCTGTCGATGTCGTCATTAACGGCAAGGTCGTGGCAAGGGGCGAAGTCGTCGTCGTCGATGAAGACAATTCGCGCTTCGGCATTCAACTCACCGAAATTCTGGATAATAGCTCCGCTTAGGGCGCATCTCGGAAAATGTGAAGCGCCTCAATGGCGGAACAAAGCGATAAAGACAGTAAAACCGAAGACGCCACGGAAAAAAAGCTTCGCGACGCTGTCGAAAAGGGCAATGTTGCAACCTCCCGCGAAGTGGCGACACTTGCGTCATTTATCGCCATTTTTATAGCCGGAAGCTTCTTCTTCTCCAGTGGCGTTGCGACGATGCAGCATTCGCTTGCGCGCTTCATCGACAATCCTGGCGCGTGGCAGATCGACAATGGCGCCGATGCTGTCGCCCTATTATCTCTGGTACTACTGGATAGCGCGTGGCTTCTCGTACCCGTCGTCCTGCTCTTGCTGATCGCCGGCGTTTGCTCGGCTTTACTGCAAAATCCGCCACAGCTGGCGCCTGAGCGCATTACACCCAAGCTCTCCAACATTTCACTCAAGAAGGGGTTGACGCGGATCTTTGGTCTTCAAGGGCTAGTGGAGTTCGGGAAATCCCTGTTCAAGCTGGTCGCGGTCGCGGCGGTTGGCTTTGCGGCTTTCAGGATGAGCCAGTTCGACGTGCTTTCGTCGATGTTCATGGAGCCCGCTGCGGTTCCCGGCCTGCTCCGCGATGTCATTCTGCGGCTTGTGGGCTGGGTCGCGCTTTTATCGCTTGCGCTTGTCGCCGCCGATATCGTTTGGGCGCGCTATAAATGGCGGTTCGATTTGAGAATGACGAAGCAGGAGGTCAAGGACGAACAGAAGCAGACTCAGGGCGATCCGTTGATCAAGGCGCGCATCCGGACGATCACGCGCGACCGGGCGCGAAAAAGAATGATCGCCGCCGTACCTCGTGCGACTCTTGTTATCGCAAACCCAACCCATTACGCCGTCGCGCTGCGCTATGTGCGGGAGGAGGGCGGCGCGCCGGTGGTTCTGGCGAAGGGGCTCGATCTTGTTGCGCTGAAGATCCGCAAAGTCGCCGAAGCTCATGGCGTGCCAGTCGTCGAGGATAAGCCTCTGGCAAGGTCCCTCTATGACAGTGTCGAAGTGGATAAGCTCATACCGCCTCAGTTCTACCGGGCTGTCGCTGAGATCATTTACTATCTCCATATCGGGAAATTAAGAAAACCGGCAACGGGCGGAACAAAGAGCTAGGCCATGCTGAAACACTTGCGCCAGGATCATGCAAACCATGAACGTATTCTTGCTCATGGTCTGAAGGAAGTTGCAGCCGAGCTTCGTCTGATCGACGCAGCAGATCTGGTCGCCTATATCCGCACAGGTCAGTTCGGCAATGTGCGTAGCCTCGTCAATGCTTCGACCGAGATGTATTTCAAGCCAGGCACGATGGCTTTCCGCCATTCTGGTCATGTGCAACTCTGCTGGACCGGCGAGCCCTCGATCGCGCTTGACATGGAATTTCGCCATCCCTCCGTGGACGTATTTTTTCAACTCGTGCTGGAAGCGCGTCAGGCTGGCGTCGAAATCGAATACATATCCTTTGCTGGGGAGACGGAGAGGCCGGATAACGAGGCGCGGCGTCTCATGGACGCAATCTCGCAGGCGCGCTTTGCTTCGTCTGCTTACTCAGCGGAATTGCTGCAGCTCGAAGCATGAGCCTAGGCGCCGCGCAGTCTAATTTAGGCGGGATGTCCGTAAGCCCCGGACAAGATAACGATGTTAATTCCTTGCTCAATGAGAGCATGATTCGAAGAGCTATCAATCGTTCTTCCTCTCGTCATGTGAAATTCAAGAAAAACGCCAGATAAGTTTCGTTCTGAGTCGATCTTGGTATTTAGGACGACTGGTCATGCAGCCAATTCATCTTTTCGATCTTGCTTCGCGCCAAAAAAGCTGGCTATCCACGCGCCAGACGCTGATTGCTGGTAATATCGCCAATGTCAATACGCCTGGCTATCGCGCGCTCGACCTGACGCCTTTCGAAGACGTCCTGGAGTCGACGAGGCTGGAGATGGCTGCAACCAAGGCAGGGCATATGATGCCGGATCCAGCCGATCTGACAGGCACTGCCGAAGTGGAAGGCGAGGAAAGCTGGGACGTGTATCACTCCGGCTCCAATGTCAGCCTTGAACAGGAGCTGCTCAAGGCAGGCGAGATCAATCGCAATTACACGCTCAACACCAACATGCTGAAAGCGTTTCACAGAATGTTGGTCTCAAGCGCGAGATCGGCAGGCTAGCCATGATCGACCCGCTTCAACTCACATCGAAGATCGCCGCTTCCGGCCTGGAGGCCCAGTCGAATCGTGTCCGGGTGGTCTCTGAAAATCTGGCCAACGCCGACTCGACAGGCAAGACGCCGGGAGCGACGCCTTATACGCGCAAAACGATAAGCTTTGCGACCGAGCTGGATGAGCGGCTTGGCGTGAATCTGGTCCGTGTCGATCGCATTGGCTTCGATAGCAGCCCTTATAAACTCGAACACGCGCCCGGCCATCCTGCTGCGGACGAACGCGGCTATGTCAAGCATCCCAACGTCAACATGCTGATTGAGCTGGCTGACATGCGAGAAGCCAACCGCTCCTATGAGGCCAATTTGCAGGTCATGAAGCAGGCGCGGGAGTTGATTTCCATGACGATCGACATGCTTCGGGGAGCATCCTGATGATTGACCGGATTTCACAGATCGGCTTTTCGCCTCGCGTTCAAGGCCCCGAGCCATCCTTTATGAACGCCGCTCCT
>CAYVJO010000054.1:3424-10820 GCA_964451735.1 uncultured Hyphomicrobiaceae bacterium
AGCGGCATGATTTCGCAAATGATCGCCGACACCGCCAATGCTCTGCATCGAGCCGAGAGCACCTCGGTCGCGGCGATCCATGGGAAAGCCTCGGTGCAGAATGTCGTCGAGACGGTTCTTGCCGCCGAGCAATCCCTGCAAGCCGCCATAGCTGTCCGCGATAAGGTAACGGCTGCTTATCTCGAACTCAGCCGTATGGCGATATGAGGACAAGGCCATGAGATCGCTTTCTATTGCCGCAACGGGTATGAACGCCCAGCAGGTCAACGTCGATGTGATCGCAAATAACATCGCGAACATCAACACGACGTCCTATAAGCGCGCACGTGGCGAGTTTACCGACCTGCTGTACCAGATCGAACGGGCGGCGGGCGTCCCGAACCGGGGTGGGCAGGACACCATCCCTGAAGGCGCAAAGGTCGGTCTTGGCGTCAGAACCGCCGCCGTGCGTTACCTCCATATTCAAGGCGTGCTCGCGCAAACCGGCAACAAGCTCGATCTCGCATTCAACGGTCGCGGCTGGTTCCAGATCGAGGGGCCAAATGGCGAGCAGCTTTACACCCGCGCCGGCGCCTTCAACAAGAATGAGAATGGCGAGATCGTTACATTGGACGGCTATGTCGTGCAGCCAGCCATGACCATACCGATCGATGCCACGGATGTCGTGGTCAACCAGGCGGGGCAGGTATTCGTGCGGATCGACAATCAGCCTCAGCTTCAGGAAATCGGACAATTCACGGTCGCCACATTTATAAACGATGCCGGGCTCGATCCGATTGGCGGCAATCTCTATCGCGAAACGGAATCTTCAGGCGCCGCCAATGTCGGCGTTGCGGGCGATGTCGGCTTTGGGACCATCAACCAGGGTTATCTCGAAACCTCAAACGTCGATCCCGTCAAGGAGATAACCGAATTGATTCAGGCTCAAAGACATTACGAAATGAATTCAAAAGTTATTCAAACTGCAGACAGTATGTTTGGAACAATGACTAGTATTAGATAGTTTTTAACATCAATAAAGGGTTTCCGCCTTCGCAGTTTGGATTTCATATGAATATAAGGTAAACAAAACTCTGATAACTCCGTCAATTTCCGCCGTCCGATATTTTGGAGTGGTAATGTTTGACCGATCGAAACGCTATTTGATTTGTATTATACTGACAATGATAGTGCTTGGCACAGCTCAGGCTTTTGCGCGCGCGACGGTGGTTGAGCTCCCTGTGCCCAAGATCGCGATCTACCCAGGCGATGCCATTACAGGCGAAATGTTGGCTGTTAAGCGCTTCAGAGCTGTCAACGACCGTATGCCCGTGGTCCGGGAGTCCAGCGCTGTGATTGGCAAAATCGCGCGCCGGACGCTCATCCCAGGCGAGCCCATTCCCGTCACTCATCTTCGCGATGCAGAGCTTGTCAAGCAGGGAAAACCCGTCCGGATCGTCTTTACGGAGGGGCCGATGGTCATTACTGGCGTTGCCCTGCCGCTGCAATCCGGTGGGACGGGCGACTTTGTTAGCTTGAGAAACATGGATAGCGGCGTCGTAATCAAGGGCGTTGTCGAAGCGGATGGCAGTGTCAGGATCGCCGGACCATGAGACATGCAGCCGTCATCCTGTTCGCGCTTGGGCTCGCCATGGGCATTTCGTCCGTTTTCGGGGCCGAACTCGACCCTGCGCCAGGCATGACGCTGCGTCTCGACGACGGGAGCCAACCTGGTCCTCCCCTATCCGGATCTCCTGATCAGGCCAGCCTGGCGCCATTGTATGCTCAGCACACAGGCTCTTTCACGCGCATCAAGGATATCGTCTCTGTCGGCGGCGTCCGCGCAAATCAGCTTGTCGGATACGGTCTTGTCATCGGCCTGAACGGAACGGGAGACAGTCTGCGCAATGCTCCCTTTACAGAACAATCGCTGCAATCCATGCTTGATCGGATGGGCGTCAACATTCGCATGGCGCAAGCGAAGACGCGCAACATCGCCGCTGTGATCGTAACGGCAGAACTTCCCGCATTCATTGGCAGAGGGGCGCGCATCGACGTTACTGTCTCATCGCTCGGTGACGCCACGTCTCTGGTCGGCGGGTCGCTTGTCATGACACCGCTGTCAGGGCCAGATGGGGAAATTTATGCGGTCGCGCAAGGGCCAGTCGCGGTTTCGGGCTTCCAAGTGGGTGGCGCGGCGGAAACCCTGACCCAGAATGTACCAACCTCGGCCCGTATCCCGAATGGCGCGCTTGTCGAGCGCGAGCCGCCGAGCCGCTTCGGCGAGGATCAATATCTCATTCTGGAGCTGCGCAATCCCGATTTCGCTACAGCCGTGCGCGTGGCAGACGCGATCAATGCATATAGTCTTGCCCGCTATGGCTTACGACCGGCGCTGGAACGCGATCTGCGGACCATAACATTGCAAAAACCGCGAAATATTGGCGCGGCGCGGTTTATCGCCGAAGTCGGTAGTCTACCGATCAATCCCGACTCTCCTGCCCGGGTCGTTGTGGACGAACGCACCGGAACCATCGTGATCGGTAATGAAGTCCGCATCTCGACGGTCGCCGTCGCTCACGGAAACTTAACCGTGCGCGTAACAGAAACGCCACAAGCCTCCCAACCTCTTCCATTCTCTGAAGGGGAGACCGTCGTACTCCCCGAGACTCAGGTCACAGCAGATCAGGCTGGAGGCAAAGTCGCCGTTATCGAAGGCGCAAATTTGCAAATGCTGGTCAGTGGGCTGAACAGAATGGGACTAAAGCCGGCCAGCATCATCGCGATCCTCCAGGCGATCAAGTCGGCCGGTGCGTTACAAGCAGATTTGGTGGTGCAATGATGTTTCGCGTATGGACAGTTTCGAGATCCCTGATGACGGCTTCGATGGCTATGGCGTTTGTAGGCCTTTCAGGAGTTATACCGACAGCCGCCGCTGCCGAGCCAGCGAAAACATCGCCAATGTGGGGCGCAACGCTTGAGACCGAAGTCGAGTTTGCCTATCGCTCGGTCCATGAACGCTCCCTTGCAGCATCGAAAGCTGTAAAATCCGGCGCTCGCACGATGCCGGGCTCCAAATCAGCCAAGGCGTTGCAGGTAGAGGATGGTCCTGGCCTCCCTAGCCGGAATACAGGCCCGGCGCGTGAAGATCCCATCGACTCTGGCGAGGCTGAAGCCGGCGGGATCGAGGACACGGTTCCCCAAAGCGCTCCGGGTGTGTTCGGCGATCCACCGCCGGAGTCTCTGCTCCTTTCGCTCGTTGGCCGGCCCAAAACGCTTGGCGACGTTCTGACAACGCAAGTTCTGCCCGATGAGGGGCAAGACGCGGAAACGCCAGCTAGCGGTCCGGCTTTTCGCGGACGAGGCCAACAATATTGTACGAATATTGCAACCGCGGCCGCCGATGCCCGCTTCGTTTGGCAGCAGCAGCAGCTCCTGGAAACCGAGGAGCAGGTCAAGGCCCGCATCGCCGATCTTGAGGCGAAGATCGCCGATTATCGCCAGTGGCTTGCGCGCCGTGACGATTTTTCACGCAAAGCAGAGGCGTCGGTGACCGGTATCTACGCGAAGATGCGTCCAGACGCCGCCGCACAGCAATTGATGGCGCTCGACGAGGAGATGGCGGCGGCGGTCATCACGAAACTCAATCCTCGAACGGCAAGCGCCGTGATGGCGGAAATGGACGCAAAACAGGCCGCACGGTTGAGCGCAATCATTTCGGGCGCCGCAAAAGGCCCGAGAGGCAAGCCGCCTGCCAAACCGCAAGACAGGGGAACATGATCACTAGGTTTATCGCTCTATCGGCGCTGGCTTTTCTTGCCGGATGCTCCTTCAATCCCGACGAGATCGGAAAAGAGCCATTGATGTCACCGGTCGGCGCGGGGCTAGCACCGGAGACTGTTCCCATCCGAACGAGAGAGACGCCGCGCCCTGTCTATCGGCCAGGAAACTCGCTATGGCAGGACGCTAGCGCGAATTTGTTCCGCGACCCGCGGGCTGCTCGTATCGGCGACATTGTCACCGTTAGAATTTCGATAAAGGACAAGGCAACGCTCGACAACAACTCCAACCGTTCGCGCAAGTCGAACGGGGATCTTGATGCGAAACTCAATTATGATTTGAATCTCCCATCCATCCAGACCGGGGGCAGCGGCTCGTTCACGCCGTCGGTAGCGGCAGAGACCACGACGGACAGCCAGGGCGGTATTCAGCGGTCGGAAAATATAAACCTGCTCGTTGCAGCCGTCGTCACCAACGTTCTCCCGAATGGCAATCTGATGATCAGCGGCACGCAGGAGGTACGCGTGAATTATGAAGTCCGTATACTGAATGTTGCGGGAATCGTCAGGCCAGGTGACATTTCGACCGATAATGCGATCTCGTATGACAAGATCGCGGAGGCACGAATTTCCTATGGCGGACGGGGTCGCATTACCGAGATTCAACAGCCCGCATGGGGACAGCAGATCATCGACGCCATCGCGCCGTACTAATGCGGCTGTCAAAATGTGTGGCCTCGCGGAGGTGAAGCTGGGGAGCGAATTTCGTTTGAGGCTAGCTTTATAGCAAAGAATAAGAGCCGCGTTTCGGTATTTCGGAAACGAAACGCGCTGCGGATAAAGGGGGCTGTCTTTTGGCGAAATCAGACGAGGGAAAGGCCGTGCCGAAAGGTGGCGGCATATCTATTCTGGCCATTCTGATTTTGAGCGTCATGGCAGCCGGAAGCGGCGCTCTATTCGGTTTTCTGGCGCCGGACATGATGAAACCGACGGCGCCGAAACCGCCAGGCCAGGCCGAGGGTGCCGATGGGATTGCCTCGGCCGTCACGTCGGACTTGAAGACGATTGGCCCGATAACCACCAATCTCGGCAAGCCAAGCTCGACCTGGATACGGATCGAGGCGGCCATTGTCATGGACAAACCCCTCACTCCCGACGCTGAGCTGATTGCAAAAAAGATGGTCGAGGACATTGTCGGCTTTCTTCGGACTGTTTCGGTCGAGCAAATCGAGGGACCGAGTGGCTTCCAGCATCTGCGCGAAGATCTGAATGATCGCGTCCGCATCAGAAGCGAGGGGAAAGCTTCCGAGCTGATCATCACGAGCGTGATCATCGAATGATGGCTGGCAAGGCGCATCTTCCGAGCCATCGGATGCCGCGAATTATCAGCGCAAGGCTAGACCTTTCCGCGCGTTTCCGCCATTTAACACGTATCGTATCGAACGGCATGGGGCGGCTCGGTCGGGGCTGGCCGCCCGTCACTCTTGCCATGGCTCTCGGCCTCGCTTTCGTTTCGCAAGCGTCCGCGCAGATCCCCGGTATCGAAACGCTGATTCCTCCTGGCGATGGTACTGCGACCGGACGGATCGTTCAACTCGTAGCGCTCATCACGGTTCTCTCCGTCGCGCCTGGCTTGCTGATCATGGTGACCTGCTTTACGCGTTTCGTGATCGCCCTATCCTTCTTGCGGTCGGGGTTGGGGCTTCAAACCACACCCGCCAATCTCGTGCTGATCAGCCTTGCGCTGTTCATGACGTTTTACGTTATGTCGCCGGCTTTCGACCGCGCCTGGACCGAAGGAGTCAAGCCGCTGATCGAGAACCAGATCAAGGAAGAGGAGGCCTACACGCGAATAACCACGCCGTTCAAGGATTTCATGCGGAAACATGTGCGCGACAAGGATTTGCGTCTGTTTGCGGATCTCGCTGGCGTCGAGCCGCCGCCGGAGGGTCAGGAAGCCGAAATCGAAATGCGCGTCTTGATTCCTGCCTTCATGATTTCGGAGCTGAGACGCGGATTCGAGATTGGATTTCTCATCATCCTGCCATTTCTGGTGATCGACATGATCGTCGCCACACTGACCATGTCCATGGGCATGATGATGCTGCCGCCTACCATCATATCCCTGCCTTTCAAAGTGTTGTTCTTTATCCTCATTGACGGCTGGAACCTATTGGTTGGGGGTTTAATTCGTTCCTTCTTGTAAATTTTTGCGAATCTTATTTAGAAACAATTAATTATCTTTCTCTGTTAACCTAAAAAATAAGTTTACGTGGTTTAGTGCCCCTTGATGGCAGATCGGAGCATCAATTGATACGGGCTCTGAAGGCATGAAGCCGCTCTGCTATGCCGGCCGATCCGGTATGTCCCGTTAATCACCAGTAAAGCTTCCGAGGGGACATTCCATAATGACAAGCCTTCTGACCAATATTGCAGCCCGAACCGCGCTGCAAACACTTACAATGACCAACAAAAACCTGGAAATGACGCAAAGCCGGGTTGCCACCGGTCAGCGCGTCGCGACCGCCCAGGACAACGCCGCCTACTGGTCCATCGCGACCACGATGCGCTCGGACAACGCCGCATTATCGACCGTCGAGGATGCGCTCGGACTTGGATCAGCAACCGTCGATGTTGCTTACACAGCGCTCGAAGCTACCGTCGATCTTGTCAGCGAAATCAAGAAAAAGCTCGTGGCGGCGCGCGAACCCGGCGTTGACAAAACGAAGGTGCAGAGCGAGATCACCGAGCTGCAAAACCAGCTAAGGAGCGTCTCCGACGCGGCGGTTTTCAGCGGTGAGAATTGGCTTTCCGTCAATTCCAGCATAACCGGTTATAATGCAACGAAGCAAATCGTCTCGTCTTTTACCCGCATCAGCGGCGTCGTCACGATCGGCACCATCAGCATCAACATCAACAGCATCAAGCTGTTTGACGCCGGTACGACCGCTTCAGGCATTCTCGATGGCAGCCGCGGCGTAACCGGCGCGCTGAGCACGACGGGCGCCTTCTCGGTAACATCGCTGAATATCGCTGCGCTGACCGACAGCAGCGCTGACATCACCACGCTGGAGAGCTACATTAGAGGCGCTGATTTCGCCGTTTCAGAAATCACGTCGGCGGCGAGCTTCCTCGGGGCGGTTAAGTCCCGTGTCGATCTGCAAAAGAGCTTCGTCTCCAAACTCATGGACTCGATCGAGATCGGCATAGGACAACTTGTCGATGCGGATATGAACGAAGAGTCGACGAGACTGCAAGCCCTTCAGGTTCAAGCCCAGCTTGGCATTCAGGCACTCAGCATCGCCAACCAGTCGAGCCAGAATATCCTCGCACTTTTCCGATAAAGGGATGACTCAATTTCCAAAAGCGCGCCTCATCGATGGCGCGCTTTTTTATTTGCAAGCCATTCTTCATAATGAATATTTAACAAATATAAAAAATTCGCAGAGCAGTGTTTTCCTCTTTCTAAGACTAGATTGACATAACATTCATCCGTGTCCGTCTTTCCTGTATCGTCATGAGCATGACAGCTTGGCGTCCCTCGACTTTGGCGCCAAAGGCATGAAGCCGCGCTGTCGTGCCGGACGATCCGGCATGTCCCGATTGTCATTCGCGTATTCTGAAAGGGACATCCATGA
>CAYVJO010000055.1:0-2833 GCA_964451735.1 uncultured Hyphomicrobiaceae bacterium
TTTTCCGCCCGCCCCTGGGATCACACCGAGCATGATTTCCGGCTGACCGAATTTCGCGCTTTCCCCAGCAATGATGAAGTCGCACATCATCGCGATCTCGCAGCCGCCGCCGAGCGCGAAGCCGCGCACCGCTGCCATCACCGGCTTACGGCAGCGACCGATCCGCTCCCAGGGAGTGAGGAAGTCGTTCATCGTGACGTCGATGAAGCTGCGGTCCTGCATTTCCTTGATATCCGCCCCCGCCGCAAAGGCGCGCTCCGAACCGGCCAGCACGATGCAGCCTATCCCGTCATCCGCCTCATATGCGTCGAGCGCCTGATTGAGTTCGGAAATCAACTCTGCGTTCAGAGCGTTCAGCGCTTCGGGGCGATTGAAGGTGATCAAACCCACCCGATCCTGCTTCTCGGCTATAATCGTTTGAAAATCCATGCGACGTCTCCTCGAAAGCTGTATTTATGTTTGGCAGTGATGGCAATAAAAGGTCGAGCGTCCGCTTTGCTGAAGGCGGCGGATCACGCCACGGCAGCCTGACCGCAGACAGGCTTCGCCTTCGCGCCCGTAAACGGCGAAGCTGTGTTGAAAATATCCAAGCGAACCATCGGCCTTGCGATAGTCGCGCAAGGACGAGCCGCCAGCGGCAATGGCGTCGGCTATGACCGCGCGGATGGCGGAGGCGAGCCTGCGGGCCTTTCCGGTCGCGCCTCCATTCGCATTGGCAAGGACCCCGGACGCTTTTTCGGGTGAAATCCGGGCGTGGAACAATGATTCGCAAACATAGATATTGCCGAGTCCCGCCACGACATGCTGATCCAGAAGGAAACTTTTGAGTGGCTGTTTGCGGCCCTTGGCTTTTGTCGCAAGATAAACGGCGTTCAGATCTTCGCTGAGCGGTTCAACGCCGAGTTGCTGAAAATGTGGATGGCGATCCAGCGTTTCACCCTCGATCAGTGTCATATAACCGAAACGGCGGACATCATTGTAACGGATGACCGCCAGATTGCTCATCTCGAAGATGACATGGTCATGCTTGCCACCGCCGCCGGTCTCATGGACAAACGCCCCGGGCCCAGCCAAGCCCTCGCGGCCGCCATCATCTCCCGGTACGAGGCTGCCAATCAGAAAGCGCCCGCTCATGCCCAGATGCATGGCTAGAACCTGCCCGTCATCAAGCCTTGCCAGCAGATATTTCGCTCGACGGCCAAGGCTTTCCACCCGGCGGCCCTCCATACGCGCGACAAACCTGTCTGGCAGCGGAAAACGAAGATCCGCGCGCCTTTGCTCGACATGCGTGAAAACCGCGCCTTCGAGCACAGGCGCAAGGCCACGACGGACGGTTTCGACTTCTGGAAGTTCGGGCATGGCGATGTATCTGACGGTTTTCAACATGGACAATAGCGTCAGAGCACGCCTTGCGCCAGCCGAACCGGCAGAAACCCTCGTTTATGCCGATGCGGCGAATGGCGGTGGGCTGGCTAGGTTGAACTTGCTTGACGCAGAGGTCGACATCACGGACATCTGATTCATGCAAGAAGAAAATCCGTCTGCAAACCAAGCCAGCTTCGGCTTCCGTACAGTGGCTCCTTCAGAGCGTCAAAGCCTGGTGAACCGTGTCTTCGAGCGGGTGGCCGGGCGCTACGACCTGATGAACGATCTTATGTCGGCCGGCGTTCACCGGCTCTGGAAAAACGATCTCATCAACTGGCTCGCACCTTCGAGCACAGCGCCTCAGGCGCTTCTCGACGTTGCCGGGGGGACTGGCGATATCGCCCGCCGGTTCCTCGATGCCTCTGGCGAGGGGTCCACGGCAACAATCTGCGATATCAGCGCGGAAATGCTGGAGGCGGGACAAGCCAAGCTTGCCACCGGTTACGGCAAGCGTCTGCGCTTCGTTCAGGGCAATGCGGAAGCGCTGCCTTTCCCCGATAAAAGCTTCGACGCCTACACGATCGCTTTCGGTATACGCAATGTCACAAATATCGAGGCCGCGCTTGCCGAGGCATTCCGTGTTCTGAAGCGGGGAGGGCGGTTTCTGTGTCTGGAGTTCTCCCATGTTCGGACACCTGGACTTGACAGGATCTACGACGCTTATTCCTTTCAGGTCATTCCACGGATTGGGGAGCTTGTCGCCAAGGATGGCGACGCCTACCGTTATCTGGTCGAGAGCATCCGCCGGTTTCCAGACCAAGACCGTTTCGCCGGCATGATCCGCGGAGCCGGCTTCGAGCGCGCTCAATACCGGAACCTCAATAGCGGTATTGCGGCTCTTCATTCGGGCTGGCGGATTTGATGCGCGAAGCGTGTTTCCGCGATCCGAGTCCGGCTTGCCAATTCACAAGCTCGTGGCATTTCGTCTCTGTTGCCAAAGAATTAAGCTCAAAATTGACCGAACGCTTGTTATAAAGCGCGTATGATCGACGCGCTTATCAATCTGGTTCGGCTCGGACGAGCTGGAATTTTGCTCTTGTGGCACGGTTTGCCCGTTTTGCCGGACGACATAGATACACCTGCCCCAGTTCGCTTGCTTCGGCGTATTACGAATCCTCTGCGGGGAAAAGGTGAAGCCCGTCGGACGAGGCTATCCAAGGCGCTTGTGGCGCTCGGTCCAAGCTATATAAAACTCGGACAATTTCTGGCGACACGCCGTGACATTATCGGCCCGGAGCTGGCGAGCGATCTCTGCGAACTCCAGGACAAGCTGCCGCCCTTCTCCATGAGCGAGGCCAGGCAAGCGATCCGTGACTCCCTGGGCGCCGAAGCGGAGGCTATCTATGCCAGCTTCGGTCCGCCTATCGCTGCCGCCTCGATCGCGCAGGTGCACAAAGCCAGCATTCGT
>CAYVJO010000055.1:2843-5370 GCA_964451735.1 uncultured Hyphomicrobiaceae bacterium
CCTCGCGGCGGCTAAGGCCTATCGCGGTGGTCGACTCACTAGCCAATTGGACGCGGCTTGAAATGGACTTGCGCCTGGAAGCGGCGGCCATGTCGGAAATGGCGGAGAATATCGCTCGCGCCGGCGATCCTCTTTTCCGCATTCCCAAGGTCGATTGGAATCGGACATCCGCGCGTGTAATGACGACGGAATGGGTGAACGCCATACCCATCGCTGATCTCGATGCCATCGACCGCGCTGGGATCGACCGCGAAACACTTGGAAATCATGTGATCCGCTCGTTTTTGCGTCATGCCATGCGCGACGGTTTCTTCCATGCCGACATGCATCAAGGCAATCTCTTCGTCGAGCCCAACGGAACGCTGGTTCCTGTCGATTTTGGGATCATGGGCAGGCTTGGACAGCAGGAGAAGCGTTTTCTGGCCGAGATCCTTTACGGCTTTCTGGTCCGCGACTACCGCCGTTCCGCTCAGATGCATTTGGACGCGGGATATGTGCCCGGCCATCATAGCGTTGAAGCCTTCGCGCAGGCGCTACGTTCCATTGGTGAGCCGCTGATGAACCGGACAGCCGAGGAGATTTCCATGGCGCGGCTGCTGTCGCAGCTTTTCGAGGTGACGGAGCTGTTCGAGATGAGAACGCGGCCGGAGCTGTTGCTTTTGCAAAAAACGATGGTCGTGGTCGAAGGGGTCGCGCGGATGCTCGACCGGCGTCTCAATATCTGGACCGCCGCCGAGCCTGTCGTGAAAGAGTGGATCGAGGGGCAGATCGGTGCGCGCGCCCGCATCACGGAGGCCGCGCACGGCATCGGTGCGTTGGCGGGCCTTCTGGCGCAGGCGCCGAAACTGGCGGAGCAAGCGCAAAAAGCAAGCGCGGCACTTACTGCGGCTGGCGAAAACGGCCTCAGGCTCGATGAAACTACAGTCGAGCGTATGGCCGCCGCTCATTCCGCCCGGGATTGGCCGGTGCGGACGGCGCTCTGGCTTGGAGCAATCGCGCTTGGAGCGATCGCTCTAAAGCTTTGGCTGTGATTCGCGGTTTTGCGACTCGGCTGCGTGCATTTTAATTCATTGGAATACAAAAATTTTTCAGGCTGGCGCGCAAAGGTTAAACGGCCTGTGCCGATCCTGCTAAGGACAATCCGCCCAATGATGGTATGTGGCAAGACTTTGCCGCCCAACGTCTCCTTGCGAGCTTGATTGGATACGTTAAAGAGAGCGCTAAAACTGCGATCGAGCGTTGAAGCCAATTTTAAGCATAATCATAGATAAAGGAATTGCTTTTAAGCGAAGTCCAGAAGAATCGCGCCGCATGAGCGGGGGGCGTTCTGGGGCAAGGCCAACAACATTAGAATATGGAACAAGACAATGCAGAGCAAAGCTATTACTTCGAAAAAATCCTCCGAGATTAAAAATGCGGGCATCGCGATCGGCATCTTCGGCGACGGCGCAAAACGCCTTGGCGACATCACCGTCACCAATAAGGGGCTCGTATGGAGCAATGGAAATGCGAAAGCGGCCAAGGACGTGATCGTTAAATGGGACGCCTTTATCGGCTTCATGCAATCGCAGTTGAAGACACCTGTCAAAGCCGGCAAAGCACCGAAAAAAGCCTCGGCCAAGCCGCGTGCCGCCGCATCCGCGAACGGAAAGTCCATTGGCCGTCAACCACAGAAATCCGGCTCAGCGACGGCGGCTTCCGCAACAAAAACATCCGCCAAGAAAGTGCACTAACCCGTCTCATCAGGCAGGAGCCGGTTTTTGAACAAAAGGCGCGCGCCGCGAGAGTGGAGATTCATGTGTGGATGAAGGGCTCTAGGCCTGACAGACGCATCTTTCGCTCCACTTTCGCCAGCGTTCGCGGTGGGTATTTCTCCACGGCCGACTTGATGAATGCGATGTGCTCGGGTGTGGAGCCGCAACAGCCGCCGACGATATTCAAGAGCCCGTCGCGCGCCCAGGCTTCCATTTTCCCCGCCATCTCTTCCGGTGTTTCGTCATATTCACCCATAGCGTTGGGCAGACCAGCATTGGGATAGGCGGAGATATAGCAATCCGCCAGAGCCGCGATCTCGGCAACGGCCGGGCGCAGATAGTCGGCGCCGAAAGAGCAGTTCAGCCCCATCGAGAAGGGCTTCAGATGGCGCATCGAGTACCAAAAAGCTTCCGGCGTCTGACCGGATAGGTTGCGGCCCGAGAGATCGGTTATCGTTCCCGATATCATAAGCGGCAAGGTCACCCCCGTCTTCTCGAAAGTGTCAAGCACGGCAAAGCCCGCCGCCTTTGCGTTGAGCGAATCGAACACCGTTTCGATCATGATCGCGTCCGCGCCGCCTTCTATCAGCCCGCGTGTTTGCTCCGAATAGGCGGTCACCAGCTCCTCGAAGGTGACGTTCCTGTAGCCGGGATTGTTGACGTCGGGCGAAAGCGAGGCTGTGCGGTTGGTCGGTCCGATCGCACCTGCGACGAAACGCGGATGTCCCGGCGTCTTCTGTGTCCACCGATCGGCTGCCTCACGTGCGATCCTG
>CAYVJO010000055.1:5380-6357 GCA_964451735.1 uncultured Hyphomicrobiaceae bacterium
TGAGGCTTTCCATCCCGTAATCGGCCATGGAGATGGCCTGCGCATTAAATGTATTGGTCTCTATGATGTCCGAGCCGGCTGCGAGATAGGCGTCGTGAATTTCGCTGATGATCTCTGGCCGTGTCAGAACGAGCAGGTCGTTATTGCCTTTGATGTCGGATGCCCAGTCGGCGAAGCGCTGACCCCGATAGCCAGCTTCGTCCAGCTTATAGCGCTGAATCATGGTGCCCATAGCGCCGTCCAGGATCAGGATGCGTTCTGATGCTGAGCGCTTGAGGGCTTCGATGCGGTCTTGCCGGGTCATTCGTTATTCTTTCTCTCGTTTATGGGCGGGCAGCGGCAATGTCACGGGATTGCCTGGCTGGTTTGCTCGCCGCTCGCCGGAGCTTCCGCATCCTTCGGTCTCAGGCCGAGGAGATGGCATATGGCGTAGACGAGGCTGGCACGGTTCAATGTGTAGAAATGAAATTCGCGAACGCCTTGCGCGGCGAGACCTGTGGCCTGCTCGGCCGCGACGGTCGCCGCTACCAGATGTGCGGTCTCCAAATCCCTGTCGAGGCCTTCGAAACGCTGCGCGATACGCGCCGGGATTTGTGCCCCGCACTGGCTGGCAAAGCGCGAGACTTGCGCAAAATTGTGAATCGGGATGATGCCCGGGACCACCGGAACTTCGATGCCTGCGGCGCGGACGGCATCCATGTAACGGAAGTAATGGTTATTATCGAAGAAAAACTGTGTGATCGCCCTCGAAGCTCCGGCGTCTATTTTTGCTTTCAGATTGTCGATGTCAGCCTGAATAGACGGGGATTCGGGGTGCTTTTCGGGATAGGCGGCGACGGAAATCTCGAAATCGCCGGACGCCTTGATCCCGCGGACGAGATCGGCGGCGTTTACATAGCCGCCTGGATGCGGGATGTAAGCGTGACCGGCGCCTCCTGGCGCATCGCCACGCAGCGCCACGATATGACGGACACCGG
>CAYVJO010000055.1:6367-10726 GCA_964451735.1 uncultured Hyphomicrobiaceae bacterium
CGGCCGCCCAATAGTCGCGTATCACCGCGTCCACCTCTTCGCGCGTTGCGCCGACGCAGGTCAGATGCGCGGCCGGTTGCATGGACGTTTCCCGGACCAGCCGGCTGACCATAGCATGAGTCCGCTCGCGTGTGGTGCCGCCCGCGCCATAGGTGACGGAAACGAAACGCGGGCGCAGCGGCTGCAATTTCTCGACCGCTCCCCATAGATCCGCCTCCATTTTTTCGGTTTTGGGCGGAAAAAATTCGAATGACACGCCCATCTCGCTGGACTCTCCTGGCTGCAACTCGTGCTTCGTGAAAAAATTCATCATTTTTCAGCCTTCCGACAGCGAAACTGCGCTTTCGCGTTTGTTCTTGACGAGCCCTATCAGTTTAATCCCCAACCATAGCGAGACCGTCAATTTGCCTTGGCTGTTCTCGGGCGACTTCACCTCTTGATACTGCCCCTGACGCAGCCCGCTCTTGCATAACCAGCCCTGAACAACATCGCGCTCCAGTCCTAGCCGGCGATGGGCGAAATCTTCTCGCATCGCCTCGATATTGTGATGGGCGAAATCGACGATGAGCAGGCGCCCGGATGGTTTCAGAATGCGGGCCGCTTCCGCGACGGCTTTGGACGGTTCTTCGAGGAAGTGAAGAACTTGATGCAGAATAACGGCGTCGGCGGCATTATCTTCGACAGGGAGATTGTAAATATCGCCAAGCCGGACTTGCGCGTTATCCACGCCGCTGCCAACGAGCCTTGCCCTGGCATGCGCGAGCATTTCGCGATTGACGTCAAAGCCGGTGAGAGATGACGCGCGATTGGCGAAAAGCTCCAATATCCGGCCGGTCCCGGTTCCCAGATCGATCAGATGAGCGAAAGGCCCCGGTCCCATGGCCCCAAGCATGGCGTTCTCTACGGCGGCTTCCGGCGCGTGAAAGCTACGGATTTCATTCCAGCTTGCAGCATGGGCTTCGAAATACGATTGCGCGGCTTGCACTTTTTCGCGGCGCATTGCCTCGGCGCGGGCAAGATCGCGAGCAACGAGCGCATCGTCTTTGCTGAGCGCTTCCATCAGCGGGGCAAGCAGCTGCGCATTTTGGCTGCGCTCTGAAAATCTATAGTAAACCGAGCTGCCTTCCTGAAAGCGCTCTATCAGTCTTGCGTCGGTCAGCAGCTTAAGGTGTCGGCTAAGCCGCGGTTGACTTTGCCCTAGAAGCTGCGTGAGATCCTTCACATTGAAATCGCCACGGCCGAGCAGCAAAAGAAGACGCAGCCGCGTCGGTTCGCCAGCCGCGCGCAAAATATCGACCAATGTCGTTGATGGGATATGCTGCCGCATCCGTTAGTTCGCTCTGGATATAAACATATCTTTATATCCTTTTTTGACAAAGGGGTGTCAAGAGTAGAGAAATTGGCGTGTTGCATTAACCTCTGGTTAACGATCGACACGTAAATCTTATTGCAACAGCCTCGGGTTGCAAAATCTGACGTGATTGGCTTATTTAGACGTGCTGATTTTTCCCGGCAAATCAACGTTTGGTTCCTGTTGCGTTATTGAAAGTATTGTCGATGGTTGCGTCCAAGTCTGATCAATCAAAGCTGCGCGGGTTGCGTGATCGCATTCTGTTTGGCGACTCTCTTGCTGAATTGAAATCGATACCCAGCGCATCAGTCGATCTTGTTTTTGCCGACCCGCCTTATAACCTCCAACTCTCCAGGGACTTACTGCGTCCCAACAATACTCGGGTGGACGGGGTTCACCAGGACTGGGACAAGTTCAACAGTTTTTCCGCCTATGACGAATTCTGCCGCGCCTGGCTTACGGAGTGCCGCCGCATTCTGAAACCCGATGGAGCCATCTGGGTGATAGGCAGTTACCACAATATTTTTCGCCTGGGCTGCGCGCTTCAGGATCTGGGCTATTGGCTTTTGAACGATGTCATCTGGCGGAAAACCAACCCCATGCCCAATTTTCGCGGCCGCCGTTTCACCAATGCTCATGAAACGCTGATCTGGGCGGCCCGCGAGGAAAGTTCCCGTTACACCTTCAACTACGAAGCTTTGAAGGCGTTCAATGACGATGTGCAGATGCGGTCGGATTGGCTGATCCCGATATGCAGCGGGCCAGAGCGGCTTAAGGATCATGGCGGACGCAAGGCGCACCCGACGCAAAAGCCGGAGGCGCTGCTGTACCGGTTGTTACTGGCGTCAACCGAGCGGGGCGGCGTGGTTCTCGATCCTTTTTTTGGCACCGGGACGACAGGGGCGGTTGCAAAACGGCTCGGACGTCATTTCATCGGCATTGAGAAGGACCCGGATTACGTGCGAGCTGCCGAAGAACGCATCGCCAGCGTCACGCCGATGACAGACAATGACGTGCAGGTACTGCGCGGACGCAGGGCTGAAGCCCGGATCCCGTTTGGAACTCTGATCGAGTTGGGTATGATCGAGCCCGGTTCCACCCTATACGACGCGCGTGCGACGATGAAAGCGCAGGTTAGGGCCGATGGAACGCTATCGCTTGCGGGCGAGCAGGGCTCGATTCATAAGATGGGTGCACGTATCCAGGGGCGTCCAGCTTGTAATGGCTGGACCTTTTGGCATGTTAAGACCGATGCGGGACTTCAGCCGATAGACAATTTGCGCGAGAAGGCCCGCAAGCAATTGGGCCTTGCGCTCTTGTCATGATATGAGACGCGCCGGTTTGCGCCGGCGCTTATCCCTAAAGCTTCAAGCGCTTACCGGCAGGTCGTCGCACGGACGCGCATGGCGCAGATTGATGGCGTTGAACGCTCCGCAATGGGAGCATACGAGATAGCGCTCAAGGCCCTTATTGTGACCCCAGCCATATTCAACGTCCCGCACCTGAAGTGCTGGTTTGCCGCAATCCGGGCAATTCACATTCTTGGTCGAGCTCACAAGCAATTTCTGCGCCGCAGCCACCCATTCGGATGCGTTTTTACCTCTTACCGCGCTCATTATTTCCTCCTTTTCTCATCCGCAGTTCGGGACCCGTATCACGCTGAAAAACCTTACGGTTGCAGGCAGCGTTCGGCACCCGCATAGATACAGCGTTAACATTAGGAAACGGATAAAGGCCACTCCCGAATTGGAGGCACCCACCGAAATTCATACTAACATTAGAAATTGCCGCAGCCTGTGATAAAATTACTATGACATGCGTCAAAGTCACGCATCCGATGCTTCCAGCACGAGAATATTTCTCCTCAGTGGCATGGATCGCATTCCTCACCTAGCATGGTCTCAGTCGCAAAAACGCCACTGCCATGCCGCAACTTTTTATCGTGAGAGGCGCTGTTAACGGTCTTACAATCAACTTCAATTTTATTCAAATCGAACGGTTTAGTCGATCGCGGATGGATTTGATGGCTGACAAGATTATATGCCCCCATTGCAAAGGCAGCGGCACGAATTACGTCATCGCAACTGAAGACAGCAAGCCATCCATTCTTTCGGTTGGCTGTGCGGTCTGCTCAGGCGAGGGACAGGTGACGCCCCCGGAACACCCTGAACCAATTTTGGCGCAAGTCTCGGAAGCCCTTCCTGCCAAGCCTGAATTGTGGCCCATCCTCATTCCTCTCGGCTTGTTTTCGCTTTTCTTCGTTTTTCTCTGGGCTTGAGTAAAAATCGGCCCGCTTTTCGCCCGTATTCTGGCTGCTATACTTTCTGCAATGGGGGAGTCTCGATTCCCAATTCGATCTGGTAGTAAGTGGAATAGGGGAATGAGTTTCTGGTTGATTATCGTCGGATCGATCCTGGCTTTTGGGATCTCGCTGGCGTGCGTCTTTTGGGCGGCCGGACCTGAACGGGTCTGGGCCATGTTTGGTGCAGCCGACCTCGGGCCTGTCGATTTCAAAAATTTGAGGCGGCGTGGGACGCCGACCGACGCACTCGCCTGTCCGTCAGGCTTCAGCTCCGCCGAAGCAGATATTCATCCTCCCGCCTTTCCGGTCGATGTAGCGACGCTCAAAAAGGCGCTCTCCAAAGCTCTCGTCACCGAGCGGCGTTTGACGCGCGTCGATATCGACGACAGGACCCATACCGACCGTTTCATCCAGCGAACCGAAAAAATGCGTTTCCCCGACACGATTGTCGTTCGCTTCATCGAGTTGCCGGGAGACCGCTCGACAGTTGCCATTTATTCGCGCTCGCAACTCTGACGGATGGATTTTGGAATAAATCTGGCGCGAATCGAGCGTTGGCTCGGCAAGCTTTCCCGGGAGGTCGCTAAACCGATGGCCAGCCACCGGTAAAATATGGCGCATGCGCATCGATCCAGTGATGCTAGGGCGGCGTCTAAGCAGAGATTCTTTGGTTGGCCAACGGATCGCGACCTCGTTCCAAGTTCAA
>CAYVJO010000056.1:0-5611 GCA_964451735.1 uncultured Hyphomicrobiaceae bacterium
CAAGGCTCGTCTTGCCAGCTCCGTTCGGACCGATCAGGGTTACGATTTCTCCGGAATGAACAGCGATATCCACCTTTTCAAGAATGACCTTCCCGCCAAGAACGAGATCGAGCGAGTTTCCGGTGACGAGTTCCGCGCCTGACCGTCTTTGGGCCGGCCTGTCGAAGCGTGTGACGGCGGTCGCGGCTTGAGAGGGAACTGTCGTAACTGCCATGGCCGCCGCCTTCAAGCCGAACGTCCGGACGCCTGATGGCAATCCACGCATAGACCCTTGATTTCCAGCACGGTCTCGCTGACCTTGAAGCCGTTGCGCTGGGTTAGCTCTTTAATGACCGTCCAGGCTTGCGGCGCATCGGCTTCGGCGACGCGGGCGCAGGCATTGCAGATGAGGACGAGCAGCGAGCGTTTATCGTCATGTTCGCTTAAACATGCAAAAAAGGCGTTCTTGCTCTCCAGCCGATGCGCGAGACCGGCGGCGAGCAATACGTCAATCACGCGATAGACGGAGACTGGCGCGAGCCTGCGCCCTTCCGTATGGAGCTTATCGATAATGTCGTAGGCGCCGAGCGCTTTGTGCGAGGAGAGCAACACCCGAAGGACCGATTCTCGCAGTGGCGTTAGTCTGACAGATTGGGCATCGCAAAGAGTATGTGCGCGACTGACCGCCGCCTCGATGCATGATACGTGGTCGTGTCCCGGCTTCGGGAAGAGAGGGTGCGCTGTAGCCATAGTGTTTTTCGATGACGTCCGGGTCAAAGTTGAGTGTAATAACATTGCATTTTTTTGCGGGCGAGGGAAATCTTCGATTGCAACGCTCTCGCTTTCGGACGCAAAACCGGCTCCCACTATTCCTGGAAGTGCTCTAAATGATCGAAATCCGCAGTATCAGCCATGCTTTCGACGGCAAGCCGATCTTTCGCGATGTGACGCTCACATTGTGCGAGAGACGGATCGGCATCATCGGCGGGAACGGGTCCGGCAAAACCACGCTTGCCCGGATGATCAATGGCCTGATTTTACCCAGACATGGCGATGTTCTGGTTGACGGTCTTTCCGCGAGCAAGGATGGCGCGCAAGTTCGCGAACGCGTCGGCTTCGTTTTTCAAAATCCGGAGCATCAGATCGTGATGCCGACAGTGGAGGAGGATCTCGCCTTCGGCTTACGCAACATGAACCTTCCGAAGCCGGAGATCGCCCGGCGCGTTGAAGCCATGCTTAGCGCGCACGGTCTGACTGGTAAAAGACATGCCCCCGCACATCTGCTCAGCGGCGGCGAGCAGAAATTGCTCACGCTTTTATCGGTCATGATTATGGAGCCGCGTTACATCATTTTCGACGAGCCCATGAATTCGCTCGATCTTGCTGCGCGGCGCAGATTGCGTTTGCTCATGGATGGGCTCGAACAAACGGTCATTACCATAACCCATGATTTCGAATTGATCGCCGATTACGACCGGGTGATCCTTATCGATCAGGGCGTGGTCGCGGCGGATGACGTTCCACAGCATGCCATCCAGGCTTATCTGCATAGCCTCGAAAGACGCACAAACCGGAGCGATGAACTGACGGCGACGGCAAATTCTGCGGACACGGCGGGGTAAACCCCAAATCAATCCAGAGCCGCGCGGCTGCGCTCCCCGACTCTGTAATTCACGCCGAGCTTGATCACATCGACAGTCGTGTCGATGTCTGTCTCACCGAAAAGCTTGGAGTTAAGCGTCTTCCCGCCACCGGTCTTGAACGCATACTCTCCGCTATAGTCGTAGGACATGCCGCCGAAATCGAAATGCTGATATTCCAGTTTGATCGACCAGGACGGGCTTAGCGCATATTCGACACCGCCGCCTAGTGTCCACCCCCAAAGCGTTTCACTATGGCCGAAGTCGAATGTGGAAGGATCATTCGGCCCGCAAGCACCCCTTGCTTTCGTCGTGCAATTCTCTCCAACATATCGGGCCCGGAAATCGGCGTTCAGGAAAGCCGCTCCGCCCTTGAGATAGACAAGCACGTTTTCCGCTACATAACCGATCCGCGCTGTCAGGTCTCCATAGAGATCGCCCGATAGCGAATAGGTGGTTCCGATATCGTTGGTATGCTTGCCGGTTGGGTTAGGCAATTGCACGGATTTGCTATCCGAGAGGTCCAGATAGCCCAGATCGGCCTCGACTCCGTAAACGAAATTACCGCTCTGGATGTTGTAGCCTAGCTGAACGCCGGCGATGACGCTTGAAGATCTTAGAGAATTATTGGCTTCTGGATCACCATTATAGTCGAACACATCGTTGATGTTAGCTTCGCCGCGGGCGCCGCCAATATGAGCGCCGAAATAGAACCCGGTCCAGATCGGTGCGAGGAATTCATCGGACGCGGGGAAATCTTCAAGAAGCAGATCGGTCGCAGAGGCCATGAATGGCATACTGAAAAAAACCGCAATTGTTGCGGCAAACGCAAACTTGCGCATACGCACACACCCCATGACGCGCCCAAACTCAGGCTGGTGCGGCATGCCCCCTAAAGCGAGTGCACCAGCCTTTGCAAGTTATCTTTAAGATTCGAGCGTGGGAATACAATCAAGTCGCGGATGAAAGCTTATCCGCGAGGAGTGTAGGAAATAAGAGACATATGAATTACTTATAAGTGTAAGACGGGAACACTCTACTTTGAAGGGCGGTCAAACAGATAGATGATCGCTTGCCGTCAGTAATTCTGTCTGCGCGGGTTCAGATACAGATCGGCTTCGTGCGCTTCCATATGCGCATCGAGCTGTCCGCGCCGAAGCTGCCGGGTAAGACCGCGCAGGTGGCGTTCGAGCGGCTTGCGAAAGCGCAGCATTCCGCAAAAAAGCTGAAGGACACCATTGAGTCTTGCATTGTCGTGATCCTCACGAACACTGACGTCCCAGCGCCCGCCAAGGTTGAGGACGCGGCCATTCAGATGGCCTATCCGGGCGCCCCGCTCGTCAAAAAGCGTATAATCCTGTCCGATGCTGATCCAGTCGCGGTGAAGCCGGTAGAACTGTGGACGCCGGTCATCGAGCACGAAAAAGGAATAATTCTCCGGGATCATTGGCCATTTGCGCGCTGAGCGCTCGACGTTCACGATTTGCTCGTGGCCAGAGATATTGACGTTGAACGCCGGAACGGGGAAGCCGTGCGCGCCGAGCGTCAATTGGAGCGAGCGGCCCATCAGCGTGTCCATCGTGCCTCGCCAGTTCATTTTCTCGGTGAAGAGCTTCACGATGAGGCGCTTTTTCATTCCATCCGCATCTTCCCACAACCCCTGGCGGTAGGTAAGCAGACCCGTGCGCTCGCCATTGACTTTAACGGCGCCGATGATGTCGGAGTCCTTGCTGAACTGGCGCGACTTGGCGCGATGCCGGGACTTTTTGAAAATGCCGATCTCGGTCGTGTTCAGATCGGTCCACCAGAGATCGACCGTGTAGCGTGAATAGCCAAAGCTTGCGCTCGCCGCCATGGATGCCCCCCGCACGTTGCGAATCAATCTTGTTATGCTGGGGGATGCGGTCGCAACAGGCCAGCGCGCACCGGGATGCATAGCGCTTAATCCACAGATGAGCCGCCATTCCAGCCAGGCTTGAATGAGGATCGGTCTCATCGGCAACGCTGCGTCAAGCGGCCCAATGAAAGCGGTTATCTGCGGCCGTTTTCGCCGGCATCATCCTCGTCGTCTTCCAGCGCGCGCCAGGCAGCTCCATCCAGATCGTCGAACTGACCGGAGCGCAGTGCCCAAAGAAAAGCGCCAAGACCGACAAGGCCCAGGACAAGTGCAGCGGGTATGAGCCATGCCAGCGCCGTCATTAGACGAGCCTCAACCGCATGGCGCGCAGCCGCAAGGCGTTGACGGTTACGAAAACGGATGAGCTTGACATGGCGATCGCGGCAATGAGCGGAGTGACCAAACCGGCCATTGCAACAGGCACGAAAATCAGATTGTAAACGCACGCAATGCCGAAATTCTCAAATGCCATGCGCTGGGCGCACCGGGCTGTCGCCAGAAGATCGACAACCGGGCGGAGCCGCGTGCTCTGAAATATGGCGTCGGCGGTCATCTGGCTGATGTCAGCGGCGGAGGCTGGTGCAAGAGAGGCGTGGGCAGCGGCAAGGGCTGGCGCGTCGTTGAGACCGTCACCAACCATAAGAACCTTCCGGCCCGCCTTTGTAAGGGCGCTAAGACGGGCGATCTTCTCGTGCGGCTTGCAGCGCGCGCGCCATTCGGTCACGCCAAGCTGGCATGCGACAGAGGCGACGGCCTCCAGGCGGTCGCCGGACATGATCTCGACATGAAACCCTGCGGCTTGCAGCTCATGGATGACCTCCGCCGCATCAACCCTGACCACGTCGGAGAAGGAAAATGCCAGCACGGGCTGACCGGGAGAGGCGAAATATAGCGAGGCCCCGCTGGCTGGATCGTCTTGGAGGCCGCACCACTCGGCGGAGCCAAGTCTCACCTCGCCGCCATCCGTGGTGAGCCTGAGCCCGCGCCCTGGTTCTTCGGTGATATCGCCGGAAGGCAAGGGAGCGTCCCCGAAAAGGGCCTTGGCAGAAGCCGCCAGCGCCATCGCATAAGGGTGCTTACTGGCGGCGGCGAGACTTCCTGCCGCGCGTAGGGCCGCCGTCTCGATGCCGTCCGGGTCAAGCAGCACAGGCCGTCCTAATGTCAAAGTGCCCGTTTTGTCGAAAATGACGGTATCGATCTCGGACAGCCGCTCTAGCCCGTCGGGAGCTTTTACGAGAACCCCTTTTTCGAAGAGCCGATCCACCGCCGCGACCTGAACGGCGGGCACCGCCAAGGCCAGTGCGCAAGGGCAGGTGATGATCAGAACGGCGATCGCCACCATCAGTGCGGTTTCCCATCCAGCTCCCGCAATCATCCAGCCCAGAAACGCGGTCGCGGCAAGGAGATGCACAGCAGGCGAGTAAAGCCTGGACGCCCTGTCGGCGAGGCGGACATATAGCCCGCGCGCCTGTTCCGCTGACTCCATCAGCCGCGTCAGCTCGGCCAGAAGCGTATCGCCTTCTGTCCTGGTCGCCTCGAAGACGACTGGGCCGGCCATATTGGCGGTTCCGGCGAAAACCTCTGCTCCCGGCGTCAGAATGCGCGGCGCGCTTTCGCCCGTCAGCAAGCTTTCATCGGCCTCCGACCTGCCGCTCCGGACCGTGCCGTCGGCGGGAAACCGTTCGCCGGAGGCCACGACGACGAGCATTCCCGGCATGAGCGCCCGCGCGGGAATGGTCTGCGCTGATCCATCCGCCTGGACGATGGTTGCTGATTTGGCACGCATTCGGAGCAGATTCTGCGCCGCGCCCTTGGCCTTTATCCGCAACCGCTGATCGAGATACCGCCCGATCAACAGAAAGAACAAAAGCATGACACAGGCGTCAAAATAGACATGCTCGCCTTCGCGGACCGTCTGCACAAGACTCATCCCCGCAGAGAGGAGGATGGCCAGCGAGATCGGCACGTCCATATTGAGCCGACGGCGTTTGAGCCCCTGAAGCGCGGAGCGGAAGAAGGGCTGACCGGAATAGGCGACCGCCGGCATGGCGATAAGTGCGGAAATCCAGTGAAACAGGCTCCGCGTTCCCGGGTC
>CAYVJO010000056.1:5621-10638 GCA_964451735.1 uncultured Hyphomicrobiaceae bacterium
GCGCTCCAAAGAGCGAAGGCCGCCCGCCGAGATGGGCGCCAACGCCGGATAGAACGCCGTCGGGCTGCGGCCGCAATGATGGCCGTCGCAGACCCGCGTCGATGTTGCGCCGTCGCTGCCAGCGGCCCAGACTGAGACCGACAACAGCATCACATTTGCCGCTGCAAAACCGGCGACGCCGAGTCTGGCGAGGAAATCCTGGTTCCGCCGGCGATCGTCATCGCAGCTTTCCGCCACGAGTTCGGCTGCCTCGAAGCCAGCATCGGCAAGATGGGCGATCAATGTCTTCGGCGCGGTTCTGCCGGGCTCGAAGCTCACGCTGACACGTTTGCCGGACAGGTGCGCGCGCGCGCTCGCAACGCCTGGCGCGGCCATCAGCGCTCGCTCGATTTTACGCATGCAGCCGCCGCAATTCATGTTTTCAACGGTCAGTGTGACTGACTGCAAGGGGCTGATCTGCGACGCTTGGAGCGGCTGAATGGCAGTCTCACTGCTTATGGGCTGGGCTTGAGCCATAAACGCTCCTTGGCGCGGTAAACGGGAGTGAAGGCCGTTGAATGCTGTTCTCCTCCCTCGATGGAAACGATCCAGGCGCCCGGTGCGAGGCCCGTGGCCAGGGCGACATACCGGCCGGGCTCATCTTCCCGGAAGGCGAGCGCCTGCGAAAACTGGCTTGCGACCGGGCGGTCGATCGTACCGCTTACAGCCAAGCCCCGAACGGGCGCTCCGGCGCTGTTCCGGAGAAGCGCCTCGACCTGCCCGTCAGGTTTGAGCGTGATATCGTGTGACCAGCCGAGCGCGGATTGCCGCCGGGCAGCTTCGATCCGCTCATTATAGTAAAGCCCGTCCCGATAAGCGTTGGGATTTTCAAGGCCGCTGAACGTGCTCAAAGCGAAATAGAGGAAAATCCCATTTACGATCAGCATGACGCCGAAAAAACCGGCAAGGCCGATCAGCACGTGATGCCCGGTCAATTCCTTAATGGCTATCGATTTCATTTCACAGGTCCCCGGAACACGGTTTCACGGCTCGTCTGCGTTCCATCAGTCAAATCACGGACGACAAAAGCGAACAGCTTTCGACCATCCTCCAAAGCCTGGATCGCGCTTTTCGGCACTGTCACGAACGCCTTAAGCGTACGCAAATTATCGGGCGGCACATCGATATGCGGGGCGGCTTGATTTTCCATGCCCAGGATCGATAGCCGGGCTTCGGGCATCCCCTCGACACTCATGGCGAAACTGCGCGTTTCGTAAAGCTTGTTCAGGATACGCACCGTGTAGCTGTTCCTGACGCCGCCGTCGGAAAGCGTTACGAAAAGTGGATTCCGGTCGGCTTGGATGGTCACGTCGAGCACCGACTTTGCCGACAGCCCGAGCGCCATGATCAAGCCGACCAGCACGAAGACCGAGGCGTATAGAACAGTGCGGGGGCGTATCAGCTTTATGGGAGCCCGGCTTCCATGGCTCGCAGCGTCGAGATTGCGGAACGTGTCGTAGGCGATGAGTTTCCGTGGGCGTCCGACCTTGTCCATAATCTCGTCGCAGGCATCGATGCAAAGCGCGCATTGGATGCATTCGAGCTGCGGCCCGTCGCGGATGTCGATTCCCATGGGGCAAACAACGACGCATTGTTTGCAATCGATGCAATCGCCGCGCCTGTCCCAGCTCTCGCCCTTTTTGTGCGCGCCGCGCGGCTCGCCCCGATAGCCGCGATAGGAGATAAGAAAGGAGTCAGCGTCGAACATGGCGCCCTGGATGCGTGGCCAGGGGCACATATAGGTGCAAACCTGTTCGCGGGCCAGGCCGCCGAGCACGTAGGTTGTGGCGGTAAAGATGCCAACGAAGAGATAGGAGATGAAGGGTGCTTCGAAGTGGATGAATTCCAGCGCGAGTGTCGGCGCGTCGCGGAAGTAGAAAACGAAGGCGCCGCCCGTTGCGAGCCCAATCAATAGCCAGCTGAGATGCGTTGCCCCGATTTTCCAGATTTTCTCGAACGTCCAGCGGGATTTGGCCAGCCTAATGCGCGCATTCCGGTCGCCTTGCCAGAAATGCTCTACGGCGATCATCAGATCGGTCCAAACCGTTTGCGGACACGTATAACCGCACCATACGCGGCCTGCGAGCGCTGTGACGAGAAACAAACCGAGCGCGCTCAAAATGAGGAGGCCTGTTACGAAATACAGCTCCTGCGCCCATATCTCCATGCCGAAGAGGTAAAGGCGCTGATTGGCGAAATCGAGCAGGAACGCTTGATTTGGCAGGTTCGCCCCGCGATCCCAGCGAAGCCACGGCAGGGCGTAATAGACGCCGAGCGTTACCGCCATCACAAGCCATTTTATCGTGCGGAACGTGCCATGTGCGCGCTTGGGATAGATGGGCTCGCGCGCGGCGTATAAAGGGCGCTCGGCCTTGGCGTTCACCGGTTTGACGTCGGACCGCTGGATACCGGGGGCCGACTCTATGGTTTCGATTTTTTGCATTGCCGTCACGGGTCTAGCACCATCAAGCCTTGCTCAAAAAGAGCCGCGAAGCTGCGGCGCGCGGCCTGCGCTCTTTACTGTCCGCCGCCGAGCGAGTGAACGTAGACCGTGAGTTTCTTGATCGTATTCTCATCGAGCCTTGGGCCCCAAGCGGGCATGACGCCGCCCCGTCCGGTCTCGATGCTTTTCACGATATCGGCTTTTTCAGAGCCATAGAGCCAGATTGCGTTGGTCAGGTTCGGCGAGCCGAGATCCTGATTGCCTTTGCCATCCTCGCCATGGCATGCGGCGCAATTCTCCGCAAAGATCGCCTGGCCGCGACCGGCCGCGTCGTTGTCGTGCTCTGCGCCAGAAAGCGAGAGGACATAGTCGGCCGCGTCGGAAATCTGATCCTTCGTGAGCAGCCCGTCGAGCCCGAACCGTGGCATATCGCTAATGCGGGCTTCGTCGCCGCCATTGCGGATCCCGTGCTGTATCGTCTTATGGATCGCATCGAGCGTACCGCCCCAGAGCCAATCGTCATCGTTCAAATTCGGATACCCTTTATATCCTTGCGCGCCGCGGCCGTGACAAGGCGCGCAATTGTCGCCGAAAGCAGCGCGTCCGCCCGCCAAGGCAAATTGCAGCAGCTCCGCGGAGCCCACGATCTCCTCAAGCGAGGCGGTCTCGATTGCCGCGTTCGACTCAGCCTGCGCCGTGCGCGCTGCTTCGATGTCCTGCCGCACCTTGTCGCGTTGGCTGAAACCGAGAACGCCCTGTGTGTAGCCGGATAAATGCGGCCAGGCGGGATAAGCAATCCAATAACCGACCGACCAGATGATCGTTGCATAGAGCACATACAACCACCATTTCGGCAGCGGCTTGTTCAGCTCCTTGATGCCGTCCCATTCATGCCCGGTGGTCTCTGCGCCCGTAACGCCGTCGATTTCCTTCTTACCGGCCATTTTCGCCTCTCGGAGAGATGGTTTGCTTTCTTTCATTATCAAGCGGAGCATGAGGGTCGATACGCTCTGGCGGTATCTCTGGATCTTCATCCAGCGGGATATGCCGCGCTCGCTCGAAGTGCTTTTTGTTGCCTGGCCAGAACGCATAAATCAGGACAACCACGAACAGGGCAATGAAGATAGCCAGGCCCGTCAGTCCTGCCATGCTTCTGAGATCCTCATAAGTCATGAAACGCGCTACCTCAGATTAGGGCCGGCTGCGTCGAACTTGGTAAAATCGACCAGAGTCCCGAGCACTTGCAGATAGGCGATGAGCGCGTCGAGCTCGGATACTTTCGACGGATCGCCATCGAAAGTGCGGATTTGCGCCTTCGGATAGCGGGCGAGCACATCCGAGGCGCCCGCCGAGTCCGCTACAGCCTGCGCTTCCAGATCGGCTTTCGCATTAGCGATCATTTCATCCGTATACGGCACACCGACGGCAAGATTCGTCTTCAGATGGTCCTCGATATCGTCGTAGCGCAGATTTCGGGCCGCGAGGAACGGGTATCCAGGCATGATCGATTCCGGCACGACGCTGCGCGGATTGGTCATATGCGCGACATGCCAGTCGTCGGAATACTTACCGCCAACCCGAGCCAGATCCGGCCCTGTGCGTTTCGAACCCCATTGAAAGGGGTGATCATACATGCTCTCGGCCGCCAGGCTGTAATGACCATAGCGCTCGACTTCGTCGCGGATCGCTCTGATCATCTGGCTATGACAATTATAGCACCCCTCGCGGATGTAGATCTGGCGTCCGGCCAGTTCGAGCGGCGAATAAGGACGCATGCCCTCGACTTTCTCGATGGTCGAGCGCAGCCAGAACAGCGGCGCGATCTCGACCAGCCCGCCGATGGAGACGACGATCAGAATGCCGATCAGCAGAACGAGCGAGTGTCTCTCGAAGATGCCGTGCGAAAACTTCATGGCGCTTTCCTTATTCTGCCGGAATGGGGCGGGAACCTTGAACGCGGCGGTCTTCGGTCTCTAGCTCACTGACCAACGCGCCTCGCGCCGTCATCCAGAGATTGTAAGCCATGATCAGAGAGCCGATGACGAACAGCAGGCCGCCAATGGCACGGATCACATAATAGGGATGCATGGCGTCGCTGGTCTCGATAAAGGAATATTGCAGGAAGCCGAGGCCGTCATAGGCGCGCCACATCAGACCCTGTGTGATGCCCGAAACCCACATGGCCGTGATGTAAAGCAGGATACCGATGGTTGAGACCCAGAAGTGCCATTCGACAAGCCGGAGGGAATAAAGCTCCTTGCGCTTCCAGAGCCAGGGTACCAGGCAATAGACCGCGCCGAAGGAGATCATCGCGACCCAGCCGAGCGCTCCGGAATGAACGTGCCCGATGGTCCAGTCCGTGTAGTGCGAAAGAGAGTTGACCGCCCGTATGCTCATCAACGGCCCCTCGAATGTGGACATTCCGTAAAAAGCCACGGAGACGACCATGAACCGGATCACTGGGTCGGTTCGAAGCTTGTCCCACGCGCCGGAGAGTGTCATCAGGCCGTTGATCATCCCGCCCCAGGACGGCAT
>CAYVJO010000057.1:0-6674 GCA_964451735.1 uncultured Hyphomicrobiaceae bacterium
CTAGTGTTCCGAGTCTGACGCTTGCTACCTGTTGCCGCGGATTTCATCGAGGGCGGCCAGCGCGCGGCGTTCGCGGGTGAGGATGTCCTCGGCAGTCTTGCTCCAGACGAAGGGTTTTGCCCGCATGTTGTGCTGCACGAGGTAGTCGTAGATGGCGCTCTCGAGGTCGTCGACGCCGGAGTAACTGCCACGCCGGATGCGCTTTCTGGTGATCTCGGCGAAGAAGCGCTCGACCATGTTCAGCCAGGAGGCGCTGGTGGGGGTGAAATGCAGCTTGAAGCGCGGGCGCTTCGCCAGCCAGGCCTGCACCTCCGGCGTCTTGTGGGTGGCGTAGTTGTCGAGCACGAGATGGATGTCGCGCGGTTTCTTCACCGCCCGGTCGATGCGGCGCAGGAAGCTCAGGAACTCCCTGGCGCGGTGGCGCGGCATGCACTCGCCGATGACCATCCCCGACTTCACGTCCAGCGCGGCGAAGAGCGTGGTGGTGCCGTGGCGCTTGTAGTCGTGGGTCAGGGTGGCGGCGCGCCCCTTCTTGAGCGGCAGGCCGGGCTGGGTCCGGTCCAGCGCCTGGATCTGGGATTTCTCGTCGACGCAGAGCACCACGGCCCTGTCCGGCGGGTCGAGGTAGAGCCCGACGATCTCGGTGACCTTCTCCTCGAACAGCGGGTCGTTCGAGACCTTGAACCCCTTCACGATGTGCGGCTTCAGCCCGGCATCGGCCCATATCCGTCCCACGCTCGACGGCGAGATGCCCACCGCCTCGGCCATCAAGGCGCGGCTCCAGTGCGTGGCGTCGGGCGGGGTCTCCTGCACGGTCTTCGCGATCACCTTCAGCCGGACCTCCCTGGCCAACGGCGGAACCCGCGAGGGCCGCGTCTTGTCGCGCTTGAGCCCCGGCACGCCCTCATCGAGATACCGCTCCTGCCAGCGCCAGACCGTCGGCTTCGACATGCCCGTTCGCCGCATGATCTCGAAGGTGCCGTGACCATCGGCCGTAGCCAGCACGATCTCGGCCCGCCAGACGAGCTTGCGCGGCGTGTTCCGGTTGGCGATGAGGGCTTGCAGTTCGGCACGGTCGGCGGGGCCAGGGTAAAGGCAGATGTCGGAACGTCTCATCCGAAGACCATGCCACAGCAGAGAGCCTTCGGGAATCCTATGTCAGGCGCAGAACACTAGAGCGCAGTCCTTTCACCGCCTTACTTGTGCTGGCAGTCTAAGCGGCCCGCTCAAGGAGCTTGCGCAGCCGGAAAACAAATCTTTTCATTGGGGATTTACGAATATTTTCCTTCACTGTGAGTAATATTGTTTTGTTTCGCAAAATGCGAATGAAAAAATTAAAATTATGAACGCTTATCATTCATAAATACGGCATGACTTATCCTGCGAAAGAAGTCTCCAGTCGATTTTCTGGAAAGAAGATTACTAAAGAGACGTTTAACGCGTCAGTTGCGATCATTGACGATTTGGAAAGCAACCGAAGTTTTCTAGAACATCTCGCGCGCCGCATGCCGGACGTCAAACATGTCGCTAGCTATCCTTCGGCAATTGAGGCGTTGGCCGCTTTCGAAGACGCAGCACCCGATGTCGTCATCACTGACTTTAATATGCCTGGAATGAATGGGGTCGAATTCCTGGAAGAATTTCGAGCCCAGCCAGATTTCCAGGATATCCCCGTCATCGTTATCTCCAGCCAGAACGAATCCGAAAATCGCCATCGCGCGCTCGTGGCAGGGGCGACGGATTTCCTCATGGTTCCGTTTGATACTTTCGAGTTTCAAGCCCGGGCGCGCAATCTGCTAAGGCTCAGCCTGCATCAGAAAAGCCTCAAATCTCTCAGCCTTTCCTTGCGGAGCGAGCTGGTTGAGACCCGCCACCGCTCGCTTGAAACGCAGCATCGCTTCACACGCATTATCGATAGCGTTCCAGCCCTCGTTTTCGCTCTGGACAGCGGTCGGCATTGCGTTTTCGCCAATACCTATTGTTTTGATTTGCTCGGGCTCGATCCAGAAGCCGGACTTGGGCAACTTCAATTCCTTGCCGAAAAAGTCTCCGATGGGAAAGGTGAGGGCGCCTGTAGCGCCTTTCCGCCATCGCAGGAGATCACGCTTCTAAGCAGCGACGGGCAAAATCATATTTTTCTAATCGCGCCCAAAGCCATCGGCAAGGCTGAACCCGGCGGGGAACTCTTCGTTTACTCGGGTATCGAGATCACTCGACTGAAGCAGATCGAACATTCGCTGCGCAGCGCCAAGGACGACGCTGAAGCCGCCAACAGGGCCAAAAGCGCTTTTTTATCCAACATGACGCATGAGATCCGCACCCCGCTCAATGCCATCATGGGCTTTACCGACGTCATCTGTAACGAGCTTCACGGCCCTATCGGCAATGCAGTCTATAAAAACTATCTCTATGATATTCAGTCGAGCGCCAGGCATCTTCTGGCTGTAGTCAATGAAATTCTCGATTTTTCCCAGATAGAGGCGCAACGCTGTCCGGTCAATTCTACTGTGTTCAGTCTCTGTGAATGTCTTGACGACGTGATGAGCCTGATGAAATCCCAATTGACAAAGCGGGGCAACACCCTGAACCTCAACTCTCTCCCTGCTATCGAACTTCGCACAGACCGGCAGAAGCTTAATCAGGTCCTTCTCAACATTCTCGCAAACGCCAATCACGCCTCGCAGAATGGGGTTATCCGCTTATCGGTTGAAAATGTGGAGCGGAAGGGACTTGCTCTTTGCATCGAGGATCATGGCGTCGGGATGGATGATGATGAACTCGCGCTCGCCCTGACCGAGTTCGGCCGCGCCATGACCTCCGCATTTATCAGTAACGCGCAACCGGGCGCGGGTCTCGGTTTGCCGATCTCCATACGGCTTATGACGCTTCTGGGAGGCGATCTTTGGATCGAGAGCCGGAAGGGCGAAGGTACTACCGTGCGTATCCTCCTGCCTGGGGCCAGCCTTGTCGAGGCTGACGTGGCGGAGCAATTGACCGGGCGAACGTCCAAAGACGCTGTGCCGAGCGGAAATAGGGTTTGCCCGATATGAAAGGGGTTGTCGGACGTATTGGCAGAGGATCCTTTCCGGCCAGTGGCGTGGCAGTCCGTCTCGCCGCTGTACTTGCCAGGGCCAGGCAAGCCGAACCGCTCGAATTCGATCAGATCCTTACGCGGTTCGTCATTTACATCATCATTTCCGTCTATCTCGCCTGGTCCTATCTCCATGAAGGTCTGGAGGGCAATTCCGCTCTGGTGATCGCGGTTATGGTTGTCTGCGCCTGGACGCTCGGGATCGGCTTCCTCGTTCATCTCACGCTTTGGCCGGAGCGGCGTATCGAGCGGCGCGCTACATCCATTATCGCCGATGCCGCCGCGCTTAGTCTGCTTATCGGGTTCGGCGAACGGTCGGCTGCGATTTTCTTTCCGGTTTTCCTCTGGGTCACGCTCGGAAACGGCTTTCGCTACGGCGTGAACTACCTATATGCAGCGATTGCCGCTAATCTGACCGGCTTTGCAATCATGGCGTATCTGACGCCTTATTGGAGCGAGTCCTGGCAATTCTCGGCTGGGCTCGCTTTGGCGATCCTGCTCATCCCGCTCTATGTCGCCAAGTTGATCCGGAAGCTTCACAAAGCGATGAACGAAGCGGAAGCCGCGAGCCTTGCCAAGACCGAATTCCTCTCAATGATCAGTCACGAATTGCGCACCCCGCTCACAGCGATTCTTGGTCTTGCTTATGTGTCTAAAGTCACAGCAAGCAGCGCGAAGGAGCGTTTCAGCGCTATATCCACCGAGCTGGCGGCCGGGCGGCTGCTGCGCATGGTCGATACGATCTTGAAGTTTCAGCGCATCGAGAGCGGCGCTATCGAGCGCAATGACGAAAGCTTCGATCCGCTTGACATGCTCCAGGATGTCCGCGCGATTATAGAACCGCTGGCGCGCCAGAAGGGCCTCGGCTTCCATATCCGCTTCACAACAGGATTGCCGCCGGCGCTGCTGACCGATCCGGATCACGTCCAGACGATCATCCTCAATCTCATGACCAATGCGGTCAAGTATACGCGCCGGGGCGATGTGTCGCTTGAGATAGGCATGGCTGGAACCGGAAGCGCGCGCAGCATGCGGATCGGTGTCCGTGATACTGGGATCGGCATTCAACCTGAGGCTCAATCCCGCATCTTCGACCGATTCGTCCGGGCTCAAGATCACAATGTCGCAGCGGAAGCCGGCGTCGGGCTCGGCCTTGCTACATGCAAATCTCTGACAGAGCTTCTAGGTGGCCGGCTTGGTTTCGATAGCGTATATGGCAGCGGATCGCTGTTTTGGGCAGAGATCCCTGTAACCGTTGTGGAGGCGGACCTATCCAGCAGGCCTGGAGCAGGGTCGGGAGCTGCTATGGAGAACGTGCAGGCTGCCCCCGTCTATATCGTTCATAACGGCGATCTCGCCATAGTGGCCCGCAAGACCGGGGCGAAAAGCGTTACCCCGGCCGAGGCCATGCGCATGGTAGGCGAAGGACCGCGTGCGGTCGCGGCAGTCTTCGTCGCGACTCCGGAGGCGCTCGGGCGGGAATTATGCGCGGCGCTTGCCGATGGCCTGAACCGGGACGAACCGTCTTTTGCTCTTGTGCTCGCCGGCGCATTGCCAATGGAAACAGGGCTGTCGGAGCTTGCGGCGGCTGCCTTTGTGGATGTCTCCGTCAGCGAAAGCACAGCAGCGGATATCATCAGCACGGTCGCGAGATGGCATTGGCGCGCCTCTCATCGCTTCGGGAAACAAGCCGCCAATGTCACGTCCCTGACGCGCTCACTGACCGTTCTGGTAGCGGATGATAATGAGTTGAATTGTCAGGTGGTGCGGCGAATGCTTGAGCTGAGCGGTCATCGGGTGATTCTTGCAAGGACCGGGGATGACGCGCTCGCCCTTCTGCTCGATGGCGGGGTAGAGGTTGCCCTGCTCGATGTGAATATGCCCGGCATGAGCGGAATTGATGTTTGCCGCGCCTATCGGGCTGGCCTGGGCAGCGGCGCGGTGATACCCGTCCTGGCTCTGACCGCGGATATTTCCGACGGAACGCGCAAGGAATGTCTTAAAGCCGGCATGATGGAGGTGATCGGAAAGCCCGTCAGTCTTGAACAGCTCAGTGAGGCATTCAATACCTACGTTCTGCGCGTTGCGCCCAAACGCGCCGGCGAGACGGCTGCACAAAACGCTGTGCCCGCCCATGACGCGCCCGTTGATGAACGGCGCGCCGTATTCCTGCGGGATCTGTTCGGCGATCGGGGCGTGGATGAGCAGTTCCTGCCCAGTTTCGAGAGAGATCTGCGAGCCAGTCTGGCGCGGCTTCGCCGGGCGGTTGGCGGAGGCAGTCCCTCCCTCGTCAGCGATGCGCTGCATGCCATCAAGAGCAGCGCCAGCACAGCCGGCGCGCTGCGGATTTTGGGGGAGGTCGCTGCTTTCCGGCAAGACGCGACACCGACGGAGTTCGAGGCTTTCCAGGCGCGCGTCCTGTCCGCATTCGCGCATTACCAGGAAAACCTTCGTCAACGGTTCAGCCAGGCAGCGGATGAGACCTCCGCCCAACTGTCCGCATCATCCGTGTAAGCCAAGCGCCAGTTTTATCCAAGCTGCGTTTGAAACCGCACGATGTCATATGGCGCGTAAAATCAGCACGATGAAGATTGTGTAAATCAGAATGCCGGATAGGATAATAAGGATATTGAAGTTCCGCCGGACGGTGAGCTTGGCTATAAGCGCGGTCTGAGAGAGCAATTCAGGCCAAGAGTACGCGATGAGATCAGTTTGCGTCAATATGGCTATGGGGCGATTGTCGTCATCCACGACCGGCAGGCGGCGGAACCGATCGTTGGACATTTTCTCCATCCACTCGATGAGTTCGTCATTCACATGGGCGACCTGCACCTTCTCGGTCATGATGTCGGACAGCCTGGTTTCCGCAGCGCTTTTTCCCTGATTGACCAGCCTTTTAAGAATGTCACGTTCGGTTACGATGCCTCTTATTCGCCCGTCCGGGTCGACGATAACCACGGAACCATAGTTGAATTCAGACATTTTCGCGACCGCTTCAGAAACGAGTTGGTCGGGTGAGAAGGTTAAAGGCTTCGGCTTGGTCGTGAGTTCTTTGCGGTCCTTGATTTTCATGGGTTGTCTTCCTCCCGTCGGTTTGGCTTCGTATCGTCCCCGGCGATGCGAGGCAAGATAGCGCCCCGTCCATCATTTGGCGGGCCAAGGCTGCATACGCCGATCAAGAAGTGTAGACCGATACCGCTGATGCGGAAACTGGTTCCGGTTTGCGCTTACTCCCATGGGCCTGGTACGCAAAAAAGCCGCGCCTGACATCAGGCGCGGCCTTGTTTGAATATGATGTCCCGCCTATTGCGTCGCGGGTGGCGGAGGTCCTGCAACGGGTGTAAGCAACGTCGCGTCCAACTCTGGATTATCCCGAGCCATCGGCGCTCCTCCAAGCGGCTTTTGCTGGCCACGGTGGCATGTCGCGCAATTCAGCTTGGGCGCATCACCCAGTGGGCCGAGCCGTATTGGCAGGTAAAGCGGCTTCAGCGGCGTAACGTAATTGGCGTTAAGGTCGCGAACCATGCGGATGCCGTGCCAAGCGGAGACGCGTTGTGGCAGATCCCAAGAGACGAAGGACCGG
>CAYVJO010000057.1:6684-6933 GCA_964451735.1 uncultured Hyphomicrobiaceae bacterium
ATGACAGAGCGTACAATTTACCCCGAGCGACTCCGACATATGGATCATGAGCGCATAGGTTTGCTCGGCCTTCTTCAGCGAGGGGCCTTGCCCTGTCGGCAGAGCCGTCTTGCCGATGACGCGAACATTCGCGTCCTGGTCGAGCAGACCTGTGAAGGGATCGTAGGGCAGCGAGGTTAGCCCGGCCGCTATCGCCGGGCGGGCGATCGCGTCGTCAATCCGGGCGTCCTGACGACCCGGCGCGACTTC
>CAYVJO010000057.1:6943-10628 GCA_964451735.1 uncultured Hyphomicrobiaceae bacterium
GGCGGTTCTGCCCGGCCGTATATCCGGCCATGCCTCTCGATGGTTGGTCGCCCGGTCCCTCGAACCAGATCGCGCCTGGAACGTTCTGTCCACGATGGCAGGTATAACAGGTCACGCCTGTCTGGGCGACATGCGTCGTCCAGTCCTGATTGATATGCTTGGTCATCTGGAACATCCGCCGCGAGATAACCTTCATGGGCACATCTTCGGCGAGATTTTCGAGGTTGTGACAATAGCCGCAACCTTGTTCCGGCGAAACCCAGTTTGTGATTGCAACCATGATGCGGTTGAACTGGTCCTCGCTCAGATCGCCCAGGATCTGGACGTTCTGATAGACATCGCGTGCTCGTTGTCCCTCGACCGGAGCGGGATCGATTGCTTCCGGCAACGGATTTTGAGCTGCGATTTTTCGTTCCGTGCGGGGATTGTTGACCTGCTCCATGCCGGTTCCGCGATAGCCGATCTGGGTCGTCTCCAGAGGCGGCCTTTCCCAGCCCGCTATGAATACGCCGATCACCATGAACAGAGCAAAAACCCCGCCAATGGCTACGGCCAATCTCAGGACAGTTTTCATTGTGCCGCTCCGCTTGTCAGGGATGGATCAGCGACGCCTGGATAGACGGCGGGATATTCGGGAGCGAAACCATGCTTGATGCCCCAAAGATACCAATTATCCACGACGGTTCCGGTTAGAAGGATACCGATGCCGCCGGTCAGCGTCACAAGCACCGCAAACCACCAAGCCCAGCGATGAATGGATTCCATCGTCGCGTTGAAGCCCATCGTCCACCGCCAGAACAGTCCGGCCCGTTCCGAAGCTGTGCCGCGATCGACGATCTGCTCGATTTCCCGCTCGCCGCCATATTGGCTGACCGCCAGGATAGTTGCTCCATGCATTGCGAAAAGCAATGCCGAGCCGTAGAGGAACACGATGGAGAGCATGTGGAACGGGTTATAGAACAGGTTTCCATAGCGAATGGAAAATGCCGCCGTCCAGTCGAGATGCGGGAAGATGCCAAAGGGCACCGCCTCGCTCCAATCACCCATCATCAGTGGCCGGATGAAGCCCAGGACCAGATACAGCCAGATCGCGGACGCGAAGGCCCAGGCCACATGCGTGCCCATGCCAAGCGCGCGTGCATTGGTATAGACCTTCACCCACCAAAGGAGGATCGAAGCGGTTAGGAAAAAGCCGGCCAATAGCCACCATCCACCTTCATTGAGCGGTACGAAGATGTTTGCGCCGTATTTCGCCGGCGGCGGCTCAAGCGCGAGCCATGGCAGCAGGCGCACAAACTGGATCGGGTCCCAGTTTACGGCCGCCAGCATATTGAGGCCGATGATCTCGATGGCGATGAAGCCGCAAATAAGCGACATGACGCCGTATACGCCGAGATGGATGGGGCCGACCTGAGCATCGCCGATCTTGCCGATCCAGCGATTAAAGAACGGCTCTCCATCACGCGTGTAGACATCGCCTGGCGCACGCGGCGGGCCCATTTCCGGAACCGCCCGGAGTTGAACCCGCGTAAAGATATTTTGATATTCAACCATGATTTCCCCCAGCGCTCTAGGACCAGATCGGCAGGTTAAGCCACCAGCTCCACCATTCCGGCCAGCCGCGCGTCCAGAAAGGTCCGCTGATGATGATGCACACCGCGCTCCAGAATCCGGCGTTCAGCGCAAGAAAAAGCCCCAGACGGTGAATGCCGAGCGTGCCGATCGAGTAGCCGATCGTGTCGCGGAAGAAAGTGTTCTCATGATCGGGCGTCTTGACCGGCTCTCCCTTCTGCGGGTTGACGGCGGACAGCACCAGACCACCATGCAGTGACAATGCAAGCGCTGTCGTGAAGAAGAAACTCACGGCGATCATGTGAGCTGGGTTGTAATGGAAATGTAAATACTGGTAGCCAACATTCGACACCCAATCGAGGTGGCTGATAATGCCGTATGGGAACCCGTGTCCCCAGGCGCCCAGCAGAACCGGGCGGATGACGACGAGCGCCACATAGGCGAAGATCGCAACAGCGAACGCGAAAGGCACATGATAGCCCATGCCAAGCTTGCGGCAGATCTCAACTTCTCGAAGCGCCCACGACACAAAGGCACCGATCGCGCAAACCGTTATGATTTGCCAAAGCCCGCCTTCTCTAAGCGGGGCGAGAGCTAATCCGTAACTCAGATCCGGCGGCGCGATACTGATTTTCCAGATATTCCAGGTCGGGCCGATCGCTGCGCCGTAAATGATGAGCGCTGTTCCAAGAAGGGAGAAAAAGACCGTCAAAACACCGAAAAATCCGACATAGAAAGGACCGACCCAAAAATCGAACAGGTCGCCCCCGACAAGCGTTCCGCCACGAACGCGATATTTCTTTTCAAAACTTAGCATAGCCATGGGTCGATCCTCGCGAGTAAGGCCAGGCCTCTCTTAAAAAATTAAAACCTTCTGGATGGACGGGCACCGTCAAAGTGCCGATGCCGCGTCCGCCATCGGTAAAGCGAGTCGGCTTAGCCGATCCGCTCCAGTGTCGGCGCATCCATGATCTGCTCGGAAACCGATGCCGCTTTTCGCGGACCTTCCAACCAGTTGAAACGATCCGTGCTGAGTAGGATGAAGTGAATGATCAGCGCCAGAACAAACAGGAAGGTGAACAGCGCCACCAGAGTTCTGCGCGGATCGAATAGCAGCCAAATTCTCCACATCGTGGGATTCCTTTCCGATACGGCTTAAGCAAGAAGTGAAAGTACCATGGTTACGCTGTCATTAAGCGCCGCATAGCCGTCCGGACCCGGCAACCAGGGGCGCCACGTCCAAGCAAGAATATGCGCAATAATCGCAACCACGATAAAGATGATGAAGCTGCTCACGAACACGCCGTGAAACTCTTTCGCCTCATTTTCTGTAAGCCCCGAATAAGGGCTTTTATCAGTAGCCATCAGCTCAATCTCCATATTTGGCCCAGGCCTGTTACCGCGCGGATCCTGCGCGGCGAGGTCGATGTGCGGGAGTTGGAAGCCCGCCCATCAAAACGCCTGGCTTCCCAGGCGAGCGATGCGTCGCCTTACAGCATGAAGGCGAACGGAAGCGAAGAATTGGCCGCGACCCAAGCTTCCCGGAACACGGACTGGCGCGCTCCGCTGGGTCTGGTCTGAAAAGGGTTCAATCTGGATACGATCGTGACTGCCAGAAAGAACGGAAAAGCCACCCAGAAGACCCAGCGATATTCACGCTCTTCCTGCCGGCGTCGTGCGCGCTGCATGCTGACCGGGTGATGATCTGCGAGTGACATAGCCTCTTCCTCCTTCGGTCCGTCCGTCTGCTGACGGGCGGCACTGTGATCAGGTTCCCGTCACGCTGCCATGTTCGAGGCGAGCCGTTGGCGCGCATCGTTCACATGTACCGTCGTGACTTCTTCATCGCCCTTCAGACGGGCCGTCTTTTCCGCCGTATCCCTGAGGCGCTTGGCCGCCGAGATGCGCACCAGCACCGGTTCCGCTTCGACCAGACGATCGAGTTCGGCGATGGCGTCCGTAGCCCAGGGAAGCTGCTTCTCGCGTTTGGCGGGTGTTGCCTCGACCCTGTCCATGTCGGTCGCGAGCGGCAGTATGTGGAACAGCGCATCGAACAGTGCGTTGCACACTTCCTGCACGATGTAGGTCGCGCCCGAATAGCCCATGAAGGGCG
>CAYVJO010000058.1:0-10558 GCA_964451735.1 uncultured Hyphomicrobiaceae bacterium
GCACGCATCAATGGGGTGGGATGCCGCTCACGCTGATCATGTTCGTAGGAACGGTCGTCGGCGGCCTTCCCTTGGCAGTCTGCCTGGCGCTGGGGAGGCGTTCCTCGTTACCTGCCATACGCGCCATATGCGTCGGCTTTATAGAGATCGTGCGCGGAGTGCCGCTCATTACGGTCTTGTTCATGGCCTCGCTGATGTTCCCTCTTTTCATGCCGGAAGGCGTAACCATCGACAAATTCCTGCGGGCCCAGATCGGCATGATCTTGTTTTTCTCGGCCTATGCCGCCGAGGTCATCCGCGGCGGGCTACAGGCGATACCCCGAGGCCAATTTGAGGCCGCAGACGCCATCGGCCTCAATTACTGGCAAAAAACCAGCCGCATCGTTCTACCTCAGGCATTTCGCATCGTCTTGCCCGCGCTCATGAACGATATAATCCGCGCGTTCAAGAACACCACTTTCGTCAGTATAATTGGTCTGTTCGACGTGCTGCGCGCAACCTCCACGGCGATCCAGGATCCGCTCTGGGTCTTGTTCGCGATCGAGGCTTACCTCTTCATTTTCCTTATCTATTTCATGTTCTGTTTCACGATGTCCAAATACAGCGAATACATCGAACACGATCTGGCGCGGGGACGCAACCTATGAAAGATATTGCCATGCGCCACGCTTCCGCCGAACCTTCCGACGCGATCGTGGAGATGCGCGGTGTCCATAAATGGTTCGGAGAATTTCATGTCCTGCGGGACATCAACCTCACGGTTGGGCGAGGCGAAAAGATCGTCATTTGCGGGCCGTCGGGATCGGGCAAATCGACACTGATTCGCTGCATCAACCGTCTTGAGGAGCATCAGGAAGGCGATATCGTGGTCGATGGTACGCACTTGATGCCTGATGTCCGCAAGATCGAGGCCGTCCGACGCAAGGTTGGCATGGTGTTCCAAAGCTTCAACCTCTTTCCTCACCTTTCCGTTATCGAGAACCTCACACTAGGGCCGATGCTCGTGCAGCGTGCACCGCAGGCCGAGGCTGAGATACGCGCGATGGAGCTGCTCGAACGGGTCAGGATCCCGGAGCAGGCCAGAAAGTATCCCGGCCAGCTTTCGGGCGGTCAGCAACAGCGCGTCGCGATCGCCCGGGCCTTGATGATGCATCCGAAGGTGATGCTCTTCGACGAGCCTACCTCAGCGCTCGATCCGGAGATGATCAACGAAGTTCTCGACGTGATGATCGAGTTGGCGGAAGCGGGTATGACGATGATCTGCGTGACGCATGAAATGGGCTTTGCTCGTAAAGTAGGCGATCTTGTCGTGTTCATGGATGACGGCGAAATCGTGGAAGCTGCCCCGCCCGAGGCGTTTTTTACTCAGCCTCAAAATGAGCGGACCAAGCTTTTCCTGAGTCAGATACTGCACTAGCGGGATGCCAGTCACTTTCGCGCGCCAGGCCGTGATCATGCTTCGGCTTGCCCGCAAAAGGACAACCAAGAAGGAAGCCCCAGATGATGACCGTAGACGATCAAAATACTCAGCCAATGTCTTTCGAGCGCTTCCGCGAAGGCTTTCCAGCACTGCGCGATCAGACCTATCTGTCGATTTGCGACAAGGCTATCCTGCATGACGATGTGCGCGCCGCGGTTGACATCTTCCTCGATCGGTACGCGGCGGCCTCGGCCAACCGCAAAGATCATGAGCTCTACGTCGCCGAGGCAAGGAAAAAATTCGCCCGGCTGATGAATGCCCCCGAGGGAACCATCGCCGCCATCCGCAACGTCTCGGACGGCGTCAACAGTTTCGCATGGGCCCTTCCTTGGCGGGAGGGCGATAACCTTGTCATTACGGCGGAGGCCGAACATCCGAATAACGTCTATCCGTGGCTGCGAATGAGCAAGCGCGGCATCGAGATCCGCTGCGTTCCGGCATTGCCGGACGGGCGGCTCGACATTGACGCCATGATTGAGGCGATCGACGGCCGGACCCGTCTCATGACCTGCTCTTCTGTGACGTTTGCGCCGGGCCATCGGTCGGATTTACGGCGTCTCGGCGAGGCTTGCCGGAAACGGGACGTCTTCTTTCTGGTGGATGGGGTGCAGTCCTCCGGCATATTGCGGCACGATCTGTCTGCCGAACCGATCGACGGCTTCGTCACTTCGACCTCAAAAGGGCTTCTCGGACTTTACGGCTTTGGCTTTCTCTACGCGGCGCCTGGCTGGATCGGCCGACTGGAGCCCGCTTATCTCTCAAGGCCCGCTGTCATGCAAGAGGCGATGGACGATCATTCGACAATGGGCGGTTTCGAGTATCAGCTTCAGCCCGATAGCCGGCGCTTCGAGGTCGGCAGTTTCAATGTGACAGCCACGTACGCTGCCGACAGGTCGCTCGATCTGCTCTGGTCGCTTGGTCCAGCGCAAATCGAGAAAAGGGTTTTGACGCTGACTTCAATGCTCCATGAGAGGTTAACCGCCGCGGGCTTTCCACCAGCCGTGCCGGGGAAGGGACCGCAGCAATCTCATATTCTTACGCTGGGTGTGCTCGATGCCGGTGGGCATAGCTTTTCCACCGATCCGCTCATTGAACCGCTATCGAACCACCTTGTGTCATGCAAGGTGGCGCACACGATCCGGCGCGGTCAACTGCGCTTTGCAATTCATGGATATAATAACGAAGCCGATATCGAGCGGGCTGCCGAATGTGTGCGTGAGGGGCTAGCAACCGTAAGACGTGCAGCGGAATGAAGTGATGCAGCTTGTCTAGCTGAGAGCACCAAGATCAAGATCGACAAAGTTTGGCTAAATAGGGGTCTAATTTGACTTAGATCATCGCGGCCAACCGATTTATCCCTCTTACTTTTGTATGCGGCGATGTCCGCGCTCATAGAAAAGAGGAGGGGTCATAGCGATGATTGTTTTAAGCAAAGCATTACAATTTGGGATTGCAGCGCTTTTTGCCACTGGCGTTATGGCCGCAGGCACGGCAATAGCGGAGCCCGATCAGGGATCTATCGCCCGAGGCGGGAAGCTTTACGATAAGTGGTATGCGGAAATCAAGGTCGAACCACCGAAAGAGTCTCACAAACTGTACCCATCCAGCAATGAAAAATACGCCAATGATCCCAAAGCGAACTGGCGCTGCAAGGAGTGCCACGGTTGGGACGGCCTTGGCGCACAAGGAGCATACGGCAAAGGCGGCCATGCCACCGGCATAAAGGGCATCCAGGGTCTGGCTGGAGGCGATCCTGCATCTGTCGTTGCGCTGCTGAAGGCCGATGAGCATGGATATGGCGACAAGTTGAGCGATCGCGACCTCAACGATATTGCGAATTTCGTGGTCTTTGGACAGCTTGATTGGCCACGTTACGTTGACGCCAGCACGAAAACCGCCAAAGGCGACGCCGAAGCCGGCAGGCAAGTATACCAGACGATGTGTATCGGCTGCCATGGACCGGATGGCAAATTACCAACAGGCATGTCGCCGCTAGGATCGCTATCCGGCAACCCGTGGGAGCTCATGCATAAGGTTCTGAATGGGCAGCCAGCCGAGGCGATGCCTGCCTTGCGCGCGATCGACCACCAGATATCTGCCAATCTGGTAGCCTTCATGGCAACCCTGCCAGCTCAATAATCGGTACCCCGACGTTGATTGAAAAACCGTTCGGAATGCCACCGGACGGTTTTATCATGACAGCATGAAAGAGAGATCTATGTTCGGACTCATCAAGAGATTATGGTCTTGGTTCAAACGGCCAAGCGTCCTCATAGGACAAGGTGTTCTACTAATTATTGGTATATTTGCTGGAATCATTTTCTGGGGCGGCTTCAATACAGTAGTAGAGGCTACAAATACAACTCAATTCTGTATTTCCTGCCATGAGATGCGTGACAATGTTTATCAAGAGTACAAGACGTCAATACATTACAAGAATGCGTCGGGTGTCAGGGCAGGCTGTACCGATTGCCACGTTCCACACGAATGGGGAGCTAAAATGCTCCGTAAAATCCGCGCAACGAATGAACTCTGGCACACCCTTATCGGAAGCATCGACACTCCGGAGAAATTCGAGGCCAAACGGCTTCAGCTCGCAACCCATGTCTGGGAAGGCATGAAGGCGAACGACTCGCGCGAATGCCGGAATTGCCACAGCTACGAAGCGATGGATTTCACCCATCAGCGGGCTCGCTCGCGCGAAAAAATGGAGCCAATCGCGCTTAACACGGACCAGTCTCAAAAACAGACATGCATCGATTGCCACAAAGGCATTGCTCATAAGCTGCCTAAGGTCGAGCGTGACGATTGAGGCTGTAAGGATCGATGGCGTCGGTAGCGCGTGGCTTAACGCGGTGTTGTTTCGACCAGGGACTTTGATCGCGCATCGCGGTCTCCTGGGCGAGCGCCATATGGCGAGCTAGGTACATCAGACCGGAAAGTGCGTAGCGCTTTCGGATCATCCGACTCTGAAACAGACTTGTGAAGCGCTACAGCCAATTCTGATGAAAAGTCCGGCGCTCTGGAAACATAGCGCCAAAGGCGAATGCGCTCAAAACTGCCCCAGCCTACTCTCACGCGGAGTTTTCGTCATTCTGCCCCTAATCTATGCTGAACGCCGGCAAGTGCATCGTAAAAAATAGCGGCGCTTTTTTCCTGCGATTACGCCTAGAGCACGATCAGAAAAAGTGGATGCCGGTTTTCTGAAAGATCACGCGCAAGCAAGTAGATATAGAGGATGATCATTTCTATTTAAAATGATCATCATAAAATGTAAGGTTGACGAAGAAGGTTGCTGGAAATCCAATAGAAAAACGGCAGAACTCCATGACGTTTTTCTCGTCTCAGTTGCCATAGTACACTGAAATAATGGCTGATCTGGTGCGACGACTGCGCAAGAGGATCAAGCGCCTCATCTTAATACTCTATTGGCGCGAAAAAAAACGCTCCGAGTGGAAAATGGCATAAGGCTTATCGAGAAGTGTCGAATCTGTAGGATAGGCCAATCAGTCCGGTAAACTGATCTTCAGTTTCAACGACTGGGCTGTCGGCTGCATCATCCAGAAGGCGGCTATAACGCGCGCTCGCCCGTGCCGACCAGTTTTCGTCGAGATCGGCTTTGAAGCCGACCTGAGCATGCACGTCTTTGAAGCCCGCGTCGGCATCGAATTCGCCAAGGCCAACGCCCGCCAACCCCGAGGCCAGGGATTGCTCGTCCGTGACGCCGAAATTTGTTTGTGTGTAATTATTATCAGCGTAGGTCGCGCCGATCCGTGCTGTAAGCGTCACGCGCTCATTGACCGCGCGTATGGCTTCCGCGCCGAAACGAATCTGGTAGCCGTCAACATCGCCAAAAAAATGATGGTAGGACACATCGAGTTGGAGCCAGTTCCAGCGATAGCCGACAAACCCGCCGGCAACGAAGGAGTCGTCTATATCGCCCAGACCTTCCAAAAGGTCTCCATCATCTTCTTCGCGACCGAACTGATAACCAACGAGAGGACCGGCTATAATGCCATCATGACGAATGAGCTCGAAACGGACATCGTCGAGCGCGCGTGCATCGATGCGGTTGAAAAACCCGTCGCTCGAGCCGCCTGAAAACTGAGGTAGCAAATAAGGAATGCCTACCGCCTCATACTCTTCCGAGCCCTCGTAAGTCGGCTTGATCACGAGGATGCCTCCGACTTTCAACCCCGTTAAGGACCAGTCGTAACCTTGCGCGCCGCCATCTTTATAGCCACCATTGCCTAGATCGGCGGCGGATGCCTCAGATGAAACGAGCAATGCGCCAAGCGCAATAAATGAAATCGATAGACGGCGCATTATTCCCCCGAACTGGCCGCACGTGACTTAGTGATACATAACCTAACTAGCAGGAAAGGGTAAAGAGAGTTTCACCGCAGTGCGAGGCGGAACTTGATTCTGCGCGCCGATGATGTCATCGGGGTACAGCGCGCAGCGAAAAGTTCAACGCCAAGCCAAACCGCGCCACGCGCTGGACACCCTCAAACCGCGGGTGTAATTAGCACGTTAAAACGCGGTACGCTTTTAGCCGCCGTAGGTTTTACCCGGCGGTCGGCAGGCGCTTTCTGGCAGGCGCGCTTACGAGGGGACATTTATGGACATCGCACATAGCCATGTGCAATCGCTCGGCGACGCCGAAAGCGTATGGTTCAAGCTCGGACTTTTGACCAAAGAGACGCACCCGATGCAGGTGCTGATGCGGCTGAACGACCGTTATGGCGGCTGCGTACCGATCAATCTCAAAGACGACCGCATCTTTTTTCTAAGTGACGTTCAATATTTCGAACAGGTCATGGTGAAAGGAGCGGATAAGTACGGCAAGTATTTCGATGGTCTGCGCCCAATTTTCGGCAATAGCATGATCACCATCGATGGCGCTTTGTGGCAGAAAATAAGGATGCCTCAACAGGCCGCCTTTACGCCGAAAATGTTTAACGAATACTTGCCTTATCTGCTTTCCTCGGTTCGGGACAAAACCAGCGAATGGGAAGGCTATGCCCAAAGCGGGGCTAGTCTCAACATGCTGGAGGAAACCTGGGGTCTTGCAGCGAGCATGATCTGCAAGGCGATGTTCAATCGCGACGTGCCGTTCAACCCGCAGGTGATATTTCGCGCTGTGAAGACCTACACCGATGTCGGCCAGCATAGCGCCATCCGCGTGAAGAAGCTCGATGGCATCTCGGAGGTCTCTGCCGAGGAAGGGGCGGCTGATGCGATTTTGAAATGGCTGTCGGTTCCAAGCCTCGTGCTTGCCGCCAACGCACATGCCGAGAGCCGGGGCGCGACATTATTGTCGATGATGCAGGACGCGGCAAATGACGCCGAGCGCCCGGAGTTCACCGAAGCGCAAATCATCGACGAGATGAAGCAATATCTATGGGCAGGTACGGAAACGACAGCGCTTACTCTCGCCTGGTGCTTCTATCTTCTTCATCTCTACCCCGACGTCGCGGACCGCATTCGCCAGGAAGGCGAACAAGTCTACGGCGACCGTGTCCCGACCTGGGAGGACATCCACGCGCTGACCTATACGCGCTCAGTCATTCAGGAAACGATGCGGCTCTATCCGCCGATATGGAGTTTTATCCGGCAAGCCATCGCGGAGGACGAAATCGGCGGGCACAAGGTCAAGCCCGGCGATAAAATGGTTATGTGCGCTTATATCGTTCATCACCACCCGAAATATTGGAAAGACCCGGATGCGTTCGATCCAGACCGCTTTTCGACGGAAAATGCCGTCAAGCGTGCAAAGTATAGCTATTTGCCGTTTGGGGCCGGACGCCGGTCCTGCATCGGGGGGGCTTTGTCGCTCGTCGAGAACACGCTCGCTCTGACTCAGCTCTTGCGGCGTTTCCGGCCTGAATATCTGGGCGATATACCTGCAGGTATCAGCGCCACGGTAACGTTGACGCCTGAAAAAGGCACTTTACCGTTCAGGATACGCCCATTGTCATGATGTGAGGCTCCATACACGATTAGCACGCCGGAGCGTATCCGGCGTTCGAACGCGTCAATTGAAGCAACCAAAGCTTACCCTTCGGTCTGCGGATGTGATGCGAGTGGATGATGGTCCTGAACGACCTTACGCAGATGGCCTTCGCGCATATGCGTGTAGACCTGGGTTGTAGCGATGTCGGCATGTCCCAGTAGCTTCTGTACCGATCGCAAATCTGCTCCGCGTTCAATCAGATGACTGGCAAAGGCGTGACGAAGCACGTGAGGCGATATCCGTGACGGCTCTATACCAGCCTCTCTGGCCAGAATTTTAAGTTCCTGGGCCAACCGCTGACGGGTGAGATAGCCTTGCTGCCCCCAGGACGGGAAAAGCCATTGCGAGCGTTGCTCGACTTGGCTGGATTCTCGCAAATTGGCGCCTTCTCGCTCACCCAGATAAAGAGACAAGGCCTCCTGCGCTGCGGGATTGAGCGGCACGAGGCGCTGCCGTCCGCCCTTGCCCTTGATAGTGAGCGTGCGCTCGTCGCCGATGAGGGCGGAGCGGGGTAACGCGACTAGCTCCGAAACCCGCATCCCCGTTGCGTATAGAATTTCGAGCAAGCAATAGAGACGTAGAGCTTTCATCCGCTGACCTTGGCGGGACTCATCCACCTTGCGGCGTGCCGCATTCAGCAATTGATCGACTTCGTCTACGCTCAGCGTCTTGGGAAGCGCTGCCTCACGTTTCGGCCCGCCGACAAGGCTTGCAGGATCGTCGGCGCGAACACCTTCTGCAACCAGAAAGCGATAAAACTGCTTGAGCGCGGACAGACGTCTGGCGCGGGAAGAGGCGGCAAGCCCCTCCTCGACCATTTGCGCTATGAAATTGGTAATATCCTCGGTGGTCGCCGCATCAAGCGAGCGGTCTCGTTTGTGAATGAAGCTGCCGAAATGCGTTAAATCACGCGAATAGGCGTCGAGCGTATTCACAGACGCGCCGCGCTCTGCGCTCAGCATGTCAAGAAACCGCTCAATTAAGGCTAGTTTCGTTGTCGCCCCTTGATCCTGCCCACTGATCTGATCCATAGCTGCCACACTTTCAGCTCACGCGCGTTCAACGCAGCGGACCTCTAAATCAATATGCTAATCACAAGTTGGCAATTAAATCGCCAACGATGCGCATACAACAAGCGTGTCCGCAGAGTTAAAGTACGCCCCACCCCTAACTCAGGCGATCTGCAAAAAGAAGATTTACCAATCCAGACAGAAATGTATGTTAACGCACCTGCAGGTTTCGGACCGACTTCGAAATCTCTTTAGGCTCAGGCTGAAAATATTCAGCCAACACATACATGCTACCGTAGAATATGCCTACCAAAACGCCGCATACCGTTAGAAAGCGTATCAGACTTGGCATCGTCTTGTTGCATCCTGTGTAAGGATCGTTGTGGAAATTGGCAGTAATATGACCTAAAGCGAGACAAGAAGCATTTTTGAAGATATGGCGCCTCGCCACAAGACATTTCTGAATCTTTTTACTGTCTGTTTCATGCAGCCTCGGGTGGACAGGCAGCAAGACTCGTTCGTCTAGCATATAATCGGGATGAAGGTGACCATAAATATAGAAACAATTCGGCGATGCGTGTACCGGCGGCCTATTGTGCTGGTCGGGCTCATGGGAGCCGGAAAATCCTCTGTCGGTAGGCGCTTGGCTGCCGCGCTCAATGTTTCCTTCTCGGACGCCGATCAAGAAATTGAGAAAGCGGCTGGAAAATCGATCGTCGAGATCTTCGAAGATGATGGCGAGGACTTCTTCCGCGATGGCGAGCGCCGCGTCATTTCCAGGCTTCTTCGCGAGGGCGGCAGAATCCTAGCCACTGGAGGCGGGGCATTCATCAATCAGGAAACGCGCAGGCATATTGACGAGGTCGGCATTTCCGTTTGGCTGAAAGCGGATCTTGACATCCTGATGAGTCGTTTGGGAAGGCGGGATACGCGTCCGCTACTCAAAACGTCCGACCCGCGAGCCGTCATGGAAAGGTTGATCGCCGAGCGCTATCCGGTCTATGCGCTAGCGGATATCGTAATTGATAGCCGTGATGTTCCGCATGAAGTTATTGTGCAGGAAATCATAGAGGCGGTTGGTTGCTGCGCCAAATGTTCGATTTCAGAGCCAGGACAGAAATACTTTCCCTAGCAGAGTTCGGTAATGCTGAATAACACTTGCGAGCCTTCCATCGAAACCCGCATCGTACATGTTCCCCTTGGTGAACGCCGTTACGACATTGCCATCGGCTCCGGGATTTTGACTGAAATAGGCGCCATTGCAAGCCGTTTTGGGCATGCAAAATGCGTAGTGGTGACTGACGAGACAGTGGCGCGGCTCTATCTCCGTAGGGTGCTCGACAGTCTCCGGCAAACAGGCCTGTCGGCAAGCGAAGTCGTCCTGCCCGCTGGCGAGGCGACGAAGAGTTATGACCATCTCGTTGCGCTATGCGACGCGCTCCTTAACTGCGAGATCGAGCGCGGCGACTTGGTTATTGCGCTCGGAGGGGGCGTAATCGGCGATCTAGCGGGATTTGCCGCCAGCATCGTAAAGCGCGGCGTGCGGTTCATTCAAATCCCGACCACGCTGCTCGCCCAAGTCGACTCCTCGATTGGCGGTAAAACTGGCGTTAACACCCGCCACGGCAAGAACCTGGTGGGCACATTTCACCAACCGGTTTTCGTTCTGATCGACGTCGAAGTGCTCGATACGCTCGATGCCAGGCAGAGGCGCGCCGGATACGCCGAGATCGCAAAATATGGGCTGCTTGGTGACGCAGCGTTCTTCGCATGGCTCGAAACGAATGCGGAGAGTGTTATTAGCGGCGACAGAGCGGCTCGGATCTTCGCTATCGAACGAAGCTGTAAAGCGAAGGCAGCCATCGTGGCCGCGGACGAAAGAGAAGCGGGGCAGCGTGCGCTACTCAATCTCGGGCACACATTTGGACACGCGCTCGAAGCCTGGGCAGGCTATTCCGCGACATTGCTGCACGGGGAAGCGGTCGCCATAGGGGTAACGCTGGCGTTTGCATTTTCGGAGGAGCTGGGCCTATGCCTGCCAGGAGCATCCAG
>CAYVJO010000059.1:0-1096 GCA_964451735.1 uncultured Hyphomicrobiaceae bacterium
ATCGATTATAGCAGCCTGGCAGCACAGCCTGGCGACGAGCCCCCCAGCCCGTTCTCGTTTCTGACCGATCGCATCACGACGCCGCAAACCGTCTGTCACATCACACATACGACCGAAGCAACTCATCGCGTGATCGAAGCGAACCTGGCGCGCTCGCCGATGTATTCCGGCCGCATCTCTTCGACCGGGCCACGTTATTGCCCTTCGATCGAGGACAAGGTCGTGCGCTTCCGTGACCGGCTTGGCCATCAAATCTTTCTGGAGCCGGAAGGTCTGGACGACGACACTGTTTATCCGAATGGCATTTCGACCTCACTTCCCGAAGAAGTTCAGGATGCCTTTATCCGCACGATTCCAGGACTGGCAAATGTCCGGATCATCAGGCCTGGTTACGCCATCGAGTATGACTATGTGGACCCACGCGAATTGTCGCCGACGCTAGAGGCGAAGCGATTACCGGGTCTGTTCCTTGCGGGCCAAATCAATGGCACGACTGGCTATGAGGAGGCGGCTGGCCAAGGTCTTGTCGCCGGTGTAAACGCGGCGATTAAGGCTGGCGGAGGTCATAGCGAGTTTATCCTGTCTCGGACTAACGCCTATATCGGTGTCATGATAGACGATCTCGTAACGCGCGGCGTGGCGGAACCCTACAGGATGTTCACCTCGCGCGCTGAATACCGTTTGCGCTTGCGTGCCGACAATGCAGACGCCCGTCTCACGCCCATCGGTGAGGCCTTTGGCTTTATTGGCAGCGAGCGCTCACAGGCCCACCGCATAAAAGCAGCAGCTATCGATGTGGGCCGGGAGTCGCTGCAAAACCTCGTGGCCACGCCGGACGAGGCGAACGCCAAGGGCCTTGCCGTCAACCGCGACGGACGGCGCCGAACAGCGTTCGAGATTCTCGCCTTTCCGGACATGTCTATCCAAAAGCTGCTTCGCCTATGGCCCGAGCTTGCGGCGATTGAGCCGGGAATTGCTGCCCAACTCGAAATCGACGCGCGATACGATATCTATCTGCGCCGGCAGGAAGCCGATATTGCGGCTTTCCGGAAAGACGAAGCAATCGCCATTCCAGCCTCCTTGGATTACGCCGCCA
>CAYVJO010000059.1:1106-10537 GCA_964451735.1 uncultured Hyphomicrobiaceae bacterium
CAAAAGCTGGACCGCGATCGTCCCGTCTCTTTGGCCAACGCGTCCCGTATAGACGGCATGACGCCGGCAGCGCTCATGTTGATCCTTGCGCATATAAGAAAATCGCCCGTTCGCCGTTCAGCCTGACATGGCGGGCAAAAAGACGAGAGCGGCATCAAATCTACCATTGCGCATCCTCGGACCGGGGGATTTTGCTGCTGCCTTTGGGGTTCCACGTGAAACTGTGGAAAAACTCGAACTCTACGCCGAGCTATTGATACGATGGCAGCGTGCCGTGAATCTCGTCTCACCAGCAACGTTAGACGCTGTTTGGCAACGTCATTTCGCGGATAGCGCTCAGATTCTGGCCCTCGCGCCATCAGCTAGAACATGGATCGATCTTGGCAGCGGCGGAGGTTTCCCCGGACTTGTGATTGCCATTCTTCTCGCGAATCATGAGACTCATATCGTTCATCTCGTCGAGTCAAACAGCCGTAAATGCGCATTTCTATCTGAGGTGGCAAGGCAGACATCTACACACGTCAAGGTTCACGAAGGACGCATTGAGGATATTGCCGCTAATGGGGGGATTGGCCTGGCGGACGTGGTGACTAGTCGAGCGCTTGCACCGCTTTCTCGTCTGCTCGGCCTTGCGGCGCCCTTTTTTGGCAGCCATACGCTGGGGTTGTTCTTCAAGGGTCGCGAGGTAGCGCAAGAAGTCGAGGCGGCGAGAGAAAATTGGCGGTTTGAGGTTCGCATCGGTACGAGCCGGACGAGCCACGAAGGCGGGATTGTCGAGGTCAGAAATTTGATCTCTCAGGGGGACTATTCGCGGTGAAATCGAAATCTTACTTGCAGCCTGAACTGCGCGTCCTTGCTGTCGCCAATCAAAAAGGCGGAGTGGGGAAAACGACGACAGCCATTAATCTTGGCACGGCTCTCGCCGCCGCCGGTCAGCGCACGCTGGTTGTGGATCTCGATCCGCAAGGCAACGCCAGCACCGGGCTAGGAATACCAGAAAGTCAACGGCACGTATCGACATACGACGTACTTGCCGGCGCCGCCGCGCTGGAACAAGCTATGGTCGAAACGCCTGCCGTGCCTGGTCTTTATGTTGCCCCTGCGACGCGCGATCTTGCAGGTCTGGAGCCGGAGATTTCTTCTGCCCCGAACCGTGCTTATTTCCTGCGTGACTCCATCGTTTCACTCCGAGCATCCGAGCAGGAGCGTGCAGTTGGTGACCGTATACGCTATGTGCTGATCGACTGTCCGCCGTCGCTTAATATTCTGACGTTGAACGCAATGGCAGCGGCCGACTCGGTGCTCGTGCCCGTCCAATGCGAATTTTTCGCCTTGGAAGGGATAACGCAGCTCAAGGAAACGATCGAATTCGTCCGAGCAAGCCTTAACCCCTCGCTTGAAATCCACGGTGTCGTGCTGACCATGCATGACAGTCGCACCAAACTGGCCGACGAGGTCTCCCAGGAAGTGCGTGGCTTTTTCGGCGACAAGGTCTATTCGACGGTCATTCCCCGCAACGTTCGCGTGGCCGAAGCCCCGTCGCACGGCAAGCCAATACTGCTTTACGATTACAAAAGTCCCGGTAGCAAGGCTTATATAGAGCTTGCTTCCGAAATCATGGATCGTGAGCGGCGGGCTAGCGCTGCTTAAGTTTAACAACCTCCTAGGATTATTTATATTAGTATGCGGATTATCGAGGAATTCCGAATATGAACGCACCGTTACCAGCGAATAAAAACCGTCTAGGGCGTGGCTTGGCTTCCCTGATCGGCGAAACGGGACCCCAGCAAATCGGTGCGGCCGGAAATACAGGCGCAACCGGCTCTGCGAAGCCTCTGCCGAGTTATGGCGAGCAGAGAATGATCCCTATCGACCGGATAAACCCAAGTCCGTTCAATCCGAGGAAATCCTTCGACAGCGCCGAACTGGACGAGCTCGCCAACTCTATTCGCGAGAAGGGTCTGGGGCAGCCAATCGTGTTGCGCCCTCTCGGTCCGGGCGGTCATCATTACGAGATCGTCGCTGGCGAAAGACGCTGGCGCGCCGCTCAACGGGCGTCTTTGCATGTCATACCCGCAATCGTACGTTCTCTCACGGATCAGGAAGCGCTCGAACTCGCCATTATTGAAAATGTTCAGCGCACGGATCTTAATGTGCTGGAGGAAGCTGGCGGTTACCGCGAGCTGATCGAACGCTTTGGCTACACGCAGGATGAATTGGGGCAGATCATAGGCAAGAGCCGAAGTCATCTGGCCAATACGCTGCGGCTTCTCAAACTGCCTGATGGCGTCCAGGCGATGGTGCGGGACGGCGCATTAAGCGCTGGACATGCGCGAGCATTGGTTGGGCGCGAAAATGCTGAGACGCTCGCCAAGGAAATCGTGCGGAAAGGCATGAGCGTTCGCGAAGCGGAGGTCCTTGTTCAAGACAAGAAAAGTCCAGCATCCGGCGCGGTGCGACCGGGGACGCCAGGCTTGCACAAGGACGCAGACACGCGCGCGGCCGAACGGGAAATTTCCGACGCTCTCGGTTTGGCCGTCGAGATCGCGCCGGGCAAGGGCGAGGCTGGCGAAATCATCATACGCTACAGATCGCTGGAACAATTCGAGACGGTGCGCAAGAAGCTTGTGGCTTGACCCGCGCTACAGTCTGAATTTGGATCATACACTAAGTCGCATTGTTCCAGGCTTGAAACAGCAGCGGTGCAAGATTGAATGCTGCCGCCGTAGCAGATATTGCTGCCGTATAAGCAGTAAACGCTTTAGTTATGTCAGTTGGAACGACTGTTTCAACTGGCGCGTAAAACAGTTTTAAAGGCAAGGTATTCTGGTTTTGGACTGGCCAATATGGTGAAAGCCGTGGCTCATATGTCGAACTGCGCAGCCATATCTGGCCCGATCCTTGCGACCATGGCGCTGTAACTGCCTGGCTCAAAGACCAGTAGCTCCGCGTCATTCTGTCGAAGGCAAGCATCTGGCTCAATCTCAAAAGAAAATCATGCGTTTGCGTTGAGACATTGCTGAGAGACGCTGTTGCAGCGAACAAAGCTTTACGAGTCATGTAGACAACGTAGTCTGGGAAATCGTCCGGCAGTGTCTCTTCACGGCTGTTCTGCTTGAGCTTGCGCTGGAGTGCTGCAAACGGAAAGAGAAGGTGAAACGGGCCGTTACCTTGATTTCCAGGATGGTAAATATTCGAAAATGCCGCGTTTACCATAGCCTTGAGCCTATAATATTAGATTACGTTAAAATTAACACGACCTATTGTGCGACGCAATATGATTTTTTGCGCCGCATTATTTTTCACGATAGCTTATCAGGCGGCATCTTTGATCGGACGACCATGAAGGCATACTCGGCACAGTCGTCACAGATCGCTCATTCACGTCATTCGCCCTTGTACTTCGCGGAAATTGGAACCCAAACCGTGTTTTCTGGCTGGATCACCACATGTTCGCGAACATATTTATGATGCGCGCGATGATAGACGGCAATATTCTTATAAGGTATTAGTAAAATGCGTTTTTCGACATACCCGTAAACTGGTTTCGAGCGGACTTTCCAACGCCTCGCGGGAGAAACGAGTATCTTTTTCGTCGTCCAGACTGTACGGCTCGGCAGGTGCACCTTACACAATATGTGCTTCCCGCCGATCCAGCGCTTTTGCCAGGTGATCCGGCTTTTCAAATGTTTGCGGACTTTGACAGTTTTATAGACAGCCGGCTTTTCACGCCATTCCACGACGTCATCGAGCAGAACGCGCCGTTTGGACCAACCATAGAGCGAAGGTTCGCGCTCGATCGCGTAGACGCCCCGCCGGAGCTCGACCCGCCGCTTGAAGGTTCGGTGAATTGGCGCTGCCGGAGCTTCCTCATAGCAGTCTGATAGACAATTCGGTCCGCCCGCATAAGTCGGGGCCGCCGAAGGCAACAGAAAAGCTGCGAACGCCGCAGCAAAACTTTTCAAACAAAACGCAACTCGCATGATAAATCCCTCTTGCCCATTCCTGATGAGCGCCGCAAAAAAGAAATGCGAGCATCGAACAGGGCGGCGTCACCTCGTGTCCCGCCAGCAGGGAAACACCATTACCGCATACTAAACCATGGTCTGAAATGCTTAAGAACACGTCAAAGTGAAATTCAGTCAAAGCAGCGTATTCCTTGAATGACGTTGCGGAAATGTACCGAGCTTTCCACCTAAGACGTCAAATTGAGACAACGACTTTAGGCGCGCGCCCATGCCATCAATAACGATCTATACTGGACTGCTTTGCTCCTATTGCATTGCAGCGAAACGTCTGCTCACAAAGAAAGGTGTTGCCTTCGAGGAAATCGATGTCACGATGAATCCTGCCAAGCGCGATGAAATGATCGAACGCGCTGGCGGTCGCAGGACCGTTCCCCAAATCTTTATTGACGGGCGCCATATTGGGGGCAGCGATGATCTTTATGAATTGGATAGGCTGGGCGAGTTGGACGCGCTTCTTGCCGAATAGACGACCAGTTTGACTCCAAGCAGAACCATACGGAATTGATAGACAGGATTTGCGCGATGTCAGCCGCACCGAAATTTCGTGCATCACTTGTTCAGCTTTGTTCAGGCCGCGACATCGAGATCAATATGAAGACTGCGCTGGAAATGATCCGCGCTGCTGCGGCCGATGGCGCGCACTATGTCCAGACGCCCGAAAATACGGCGCTAATGGAGCTGGACAGGGATCGGCTTGTCGCGCAAATCAAGCCGGAACCGCAGACTGCCATCCTGGGCGATTTCGCGCAGATTGCGCAAGAGCTGGGGATTTGGCTGCATATTGGTTCGGTCGCGATCCAGCTTGAAGGCGGCAAGTCGGCAAATCGGGCTTTCGTTTTCGCCCCAAATGGAGCGCTTGCTGCTCGTTATGACAAAATTCATATGTTCGACGTCGATCTTCCCAGCGGCGAAACCTATCGGGAGTCCAACAACTATCGGCCCGGATCTCTTGCCGTGCTGGTCCGGCTGCCATGGGGCGCATTCGGCGTAACGACCTGTTACGATATGCGCTTTCCGGAGCAATATAAGGCGCTCGCGCAAGCGGGAGCGTCCGTGCTGACCGCGCCATCGGCCTTCACGAAGCAGACCGGTGCGGCGCACTGGCATGTGCTGCTTCGTGCGCGCGCTATCGAAACAGGCTGCTTCGTTCTTGCGGCGGCGCAAGGCGGATTGCATGAAAACGGAAGGGAGACCTTCGGCCACAGCCTGATCGTTTCGCCTTGGGGAGAAATTTTGGCCGAGGCTGGTGACGAGCCCACGATTGTATCAGCTGAGATCGACCTGGGCGCTGTCAAGGCTGCCCGCCAGCGCATTCCGGCTTTGGTTCATGTCCGACCGTTCGAGGTGACTATTCATGATCCGCAAGTAGCGGGTGGAACGATGGTGATGGCGCCTTGATCAAATATGCCTTGAAATGCGAAACAGAGCATGAATTCGAGGCTTGGTTTGCAAATGCGGCAGCGTTCGATACGCAATCAGCCGCTAGCCAGCTTCAATGCCCGGTTTGCGGTTCCGCACATGTCAGGAAGGCGTTGATGTCCCCGAACATTTCACCCAGTCGACAGCGGGAACGCCTCGTAAATTCACAAGGTGCAGATATACGCCAGCGCGAGGCGTTGGAACTTTTACGTAAAGTTAAGACCTTCATCGAACAAAATTCTGAATATGTTGGTCCCCGTTTTGCTGAAGAAGCCTTAAAGATACATTATGATGAAGCTGAATCGAGAAGTATATACGGTGATGCTAGCGAGCAGGATTTAAACATACTAAGAGATGAAGGTGTTGACTTTTATACAATACCTGTTCTCCCTGAAGATAAAAACTGAATAAAATAATTTAAGACATTCAAGAGAAACATAATAGATCATTGTTTTCGTGGTTTTTAATTCACGCGTCAAAACGCAAGCAGTTCCAACCTATAGCAAAAATTTTAAATGGTTTCTGAAGCTAGCGGTTTTGTAGCTGTAATGAAATAGTTAACGCTGCAATCTTCGCTTAGCGTCCATTCGCCAGAAAGAGGATTGAGCGCCAGGCCCTTCACATCTTTCGCATCCAGGCCAACTTCATTTAATTTATTTTGCAACTCATCTGGCGTAATGAAGCGGCTCCAACGGTGGGTGCCCCTGGGCAGCCAGCCTAGAATGTATTCCGCGGTAACGATGCCGAGCGCATAGGATTTCGTCGTGCGGTTGAGTGTCGAAAGGATAAGTATACCGCCAGGTTTGAGCAGACCTGCGCAGCTTATCAGGAAGCCGGTGACATCGGGAACATGCTCGATCACCTCAAGCGCCAGAATGCAATCGAACATGCGCCCTGATGAAGTCAAGTCCTCGGTTGTGGCAGCGATGTAGTCTATGTCGAGACCCAGCTTTTCGGCATGATCGCGGGCTGCGGTAATCGTTTCGGGGGATGGATCGATGCCAGTAACCTTTGCGCCAAGGCGGGTTAGCGGCTCCGTAACGAGCCCCCCTCCGCAACCGACATCAAGCGCGCTGACGCCGCTCAAGGGTTTCATGCTGCGGCTGTCCGCAACCACGTGATTTACGATTTGTCCGCGTATATAGGAAAGGCGAGTTGGGTTGATCCGGTGCAAGGGTCCGAATTTACCATTTGGGTCCCACCACTCTCCAGCGATCGCGTCGAACTTTTCGACTTCCTCATTATCCACAGTTTTGGTCATCGAAAGTTCCTCTGAACGTAACGTCTGTGAGCAGCAAACGAGCGCTGGCTGCCGCATAATGGGGTCGTTCCGTTTGCCGAAATCCACATCACGCATTATAAGCATTGCGCGGGGTTATTACCAATTTGACGAGTCGACGTCAGGCTTTCTCAAGAGACATGTGTAAAACATGCTCCTTGAGCCTTCGCGGGCCGCGACAGCCGTCTCTCAGGATATGCTAGAGCATGGCCCTCTTGGTGATGAAGTTCGGTGGAACGTCGGTTGCTGACATCGACCGAATAGGAAATGTCGCTCGACATGTGAAGCGGGAGGTTGACGCCGGCCACCATTGCGCCGTCGTGGTATCCGCCATGGCCGGGCATACGAATCAGCTCGTGCAGTGGACACGCGAAGCTTGCGCCCTCCACGATGCACGCGAATATGACGTTGTTGTCGCCTCGGGAGAACAAGTCACTTGCGGATTGCTTGCCATTGCGCTCCAATCAATAGGGGTAACGGCGCGATCTTGGCTTGGATGGCAGATTCCGATCAAAACCGACAATGCGCATGGAGTCGCCAGAATTTCCGGCATTGATGCCGACGAACTCCGAGACCGTCTGGCGCGCGGCGAAGTGGCGGTGATAGCAGGATTTCAGGGTATCAGTCCGAATGGACGGATAACGACGCTGGGCCGTGGCGGTTCCGATACAAGCGCAGTCGCAGTGGCGGCTGCATTGAGGGCTAACCGTTGCGATATTTATACTGATGTCGACGGAGTTTACACAACAGACCCACGTGTCGTGCCGAAAGCCCGGCGTTTGGAAAAGATTTCCTACGAAGAAATGCTCGAAATGGCGTCATTGGGCGCTAAAGTTTTGCAGACTCGCTCGGTCGAACTAGCGATGGTGCACCATGTGCCAATCCAGGTTCGCTCTAGTTTCGATGCACCTGATGCCTGCCCCGCTTACGGCGCTTCAGAGGCTGCGGCGGGAACTTTGGTTTGTAACGAGGACGATATTTTGGAACAGCGTGTCGTAAGCGGTATTGCCTACGCCAAGGACGAGGCGAAAGTAACTCTCCTGCGCGTTGCCGACCATCCCGGGGTTGCGGCCCGCGTTTTTGGCCCTCTCGCGGATGCCAATATCAATGTGGACATGATCGTACAAAACGTCTCGCATGACGGCCGGTACACGGACATGACCTTCACTGTGCCAGCCTTGGATTTGGACCGTACTATCAAAGTTATAGAAGCGGCAAAGGCGCAAATCGGTTACTCCGATTTACGCGGAGCCACAGATATAGTAAAAGTTTCAGTTATCGGCGTTGGAATGAGAAGTCACGCTGGTGTGGCGGCACAAATGTTTCAGGCTCTTGCGGAAAAAGGTATTAATATAGAAGCTATTTCAACATCGGAAATCAAGATCAGTGTTCTGATAGATGCGGCTTATGCTGAGCTTGCGGTACGCACGCTTCATTCGCTTTACGGTTTGGACGCGGCCTGAATACCGTTAGGTTCGCAATGGCTCATAAGAAAATAACGAACCAGGATATCGGCGCTCAAAATGCCGATCCGGGAGGGACCAGGCGGATGCCCTGGACATCGAGCGCACCGCGAGTGCTGCTTAGACAGCTGCGGGAAGTCATGGCGCGGCCTGGAGTTGGTCACGCCAAGCATGATGATATTCAAGCGCGTCTTGATCGTATCGTGCGCCTGATTGCCGCCAATATGGTGGCCGAAGTATGCTCGATATATGTGCGTCAACAGGATGGATCGTTCGAACTTTTTGCGACCGAGGGTCTTCGCAAGGAAGCCATCCACAACACGCATCTGAAACCGGGAGAGGGTCTCGTCGGCCTCGTGGCGCGTTCCGGAGATCACGTCAACCTGCCTGACGCGCAGTCACACCCGGCTTTTTCATACCGCCCGGAAACAGGCGAGGAAATCTATCAATCCTTCCTGGGCATGCCTGTCGTTCGCGGCGGCAGGACAATCGGGGTACTAACTGTTCAGAATGCAATCTCAAGAACCTACTCGGAAGAGGAAGTCGAGGTTCTGCAAACGATAGCAATGGTTACCGGCGAGATGCTCGCGGGATTGCTTGAGAGTGTGGATGAGGCCGCCGAGGCGCGTCGCAGCCAGAGCATAACTGTGAAGGGTATGGCGATGTCCGAGGGCATCGCACTTGGGCATATCGTTCTTCACGAACCACGTGTGCTCGTGACGAAACTGTTCGCGGAGGACATTACGGTCGAACAATCGCGGCTCGAAGCAGCGCTCGAAAAGCTGCGCATAACCGTGGATGCGATGCTGTCCGATCACGATATCGCACGCGGTGGCGATCATAGGGACGTTCTCGAAGCCTATCGTATGTTTGCCCACGATCAAGGTTGGGTCAGGCGTCTGCATGAGGCGATCACCGCGGGCCTGACCGCTGAAGCCGCCGTCGAAAAGGTTCAGAGCAACCAGCGCGCACGCACGATCCGCCAGGGCGATCCATTCTGGCGTGAGCGGCTACACGATCTCGACGATCTTTCGAATCGCCTCCTCCGATTTTTAACAGGCCGCTACAATACTGCTGCGGGGACAGACCTTCCCCGGGATACTATCCTGGTTGCGCGGAACATGGGACCGGCCGAACTTCTCGATTACGATCGCAAGCGTGTTCGCGGCCTGGTGCTGGCGGATGGTGGCACATCGAGCCACGTTGCTATCGTAGCAAAGGCGCTCGGCATTCCCGCCATAG
>CAYVJO010000060.1:0-10377 GCA_964451735.1 uncultured Hyphomicrobiaceae bacterium
CATAGCATGAGCCGTCGCCAGAATACGGCTGAGCGTGTCCGCGTCGAAAGTATCTATATCTATGAAGTGCCGTGTAACCATGATCAGGCGGGATCTTCGGAATGGAAGCGCCCACGCAATACAGCGCAGGCGGCGTTGATTTTTTCGCACGCCTCTCCGATCTCGGCCTCGCTCACGATCAGGGGAGGCAGCAGTCGAATGACATTGTCACCGGCGCCGACAGTGAGTAAGTGCTCTTCCAAGAGAGCTTCGATCAGGATTGCGTTTGGCAGCTTGCACTTTAATCCGATCATCAGCCCCTCGCCGCGCACCTCTTCAAGGACATCAGGGTTTCGATCTTGGATCTCAGCTAATTTCTGTTTCAGTATCAGGCTTTTATATCGAACTTCATCCAGGAAGCCTTCGGCGAGGACGACATCGAGTACCGCATTGCCGGCCGCCATCGCCATTGGATTGCCGCCAAAGGTCGATCCATGCGCGCCTGCCGTCATGCCTTGCGCGGCCTTATCCGTGGCCAAAAACGCTCCCACGGGAAAACCGCCGCCGAGCCCTTTCGCCACCGCCATGATGTCGGGCTCGATACCGGACAACTGATAGGCGAAAAGCTTGCCTGTCCGGCCCATACCGGTTTGCACCTCGTCGAGAATAAGCAAAAGGCCGTGTTCGTCGGCCAGCGCCCGTAGAGCGCGCAGAAAAGGCCAGCCCGCATGCCGGATGCCGCCTTCACCCTGGATAGGCTCGATCAGGATTGCCGCGGTTTCCGGTCCAATTGCAGCGCGCGCCGCATCAGGATCCCCAATTGCGACCTGATCAAAGCCATCTACCTTCGGGCCGAAACCCGCAACGTGCTTTTCCTGATTGCCTGCCGCGATCGTCGCCAAAGTACGGCCATGAAACGCGCCTTCGAAGGTAATCACCCGGTATTTCTCCGGCGCACCAGTATGGCTGTGGTATTTCCGAGCCATTTTGATAGCCCCTTCGAGAGCTTCGGCGCCGGAATTGCAAAAGAAAACCTTGTCCGCGAAAGTTGCGGCGCAAAGGCGCTCCGCCAATCGTTCCTGCCCCGGCACACAATAAAGGTTGGATGTGTGCCAAAGCTTGGCCGCCTGTTGCTGAATCGCCGAGACCAGATGCGGATGCGCATGGCCGAGCGCGGTTACGGCGACGCCGGCCCCAAAGTCGAGATAACGTTCGCCCGACACGGTAAACAGGCTAGCGCCTTCCCCCCTATCGAAGGCCAGATTGGTTCTGGCGTATGTTGGCAACAGCGCGGACATTGCTGTGTATAAGCTTCCTATAATGGATAGACAGCCGGCGGACTGCGATAAGTTCAGTATGACAGGAACATTCGGAAAATGCAGCAAGGCTGTCAATTGGCACAAAAGACACAGCGTGCCGCAAAACACGATCCCTGACAGCACATTAACCCTTCGTTTATTTGTTTTCTCGATGGAGCCGTGCCATTATCTGACTGCAACGATGGCGACGGGCGTTTTACTTGCCCGGGTGTAATTTGTTCCTGTCCTTGCAATCCAGCAGCTTGTAGTCTTTTTTCCTCTTGTCCCGCCAGCTGGATATTCCTCAAGTATAGCGTCCTGTTCTGCGTACCAAGACATCGGCTTTCGCTCCGCGCTGCCGCTCCATATCTGCGTTTCCGCAATATGTGCATGCGCCGCGGAGGTCACGATAGTTACATTTAAAGCAATTCGCTTATGTATGAGGAGGCAGAATTATGGGCTGGACTGAAGAGCGCGTCGAGCTTCTCAAAAAGCTTTGGGCCGATGGGCTAAGCGCAAGCCAAATCGCCGGACGTCTTGGCGATGTCACTCGTAACGCCGTTATTGGCAAGGTTCACAGGCTCGGTTTGGCGGGACGGGCCACGACCTCGCGGATGCGCTCCGCGCGCCCGCGCAACCGCGTATCGCATTTGCCGCTGCGTCCGACGCGTGTTCAATACAGAACACATGGCAATGTCGCGCTCAAGCCCGTCTTCGTGCCGGTCGAAAAACAGATGGTAGCACTCGCGCTGGTCCCTAAAATCCTGGAAGAAACCGATATTCCATCTCCTCTACGGGTGCCGCTGCTTGATCTTAGGGAGAATATGTGTCGCTGGCCAATAGGTGATCCCCAGGACGATCAGTTTCACTTTTGCGGACACGTAAAGTCGGATGGCGTGTCCTATTGCGAGCACCACGCGCGTCTTGCATTCCAGCCAGCAGCGCGCCGCAGAAAATAGAGCTAAACGCGGGGGGTGAGAGCCGGAAGCTGAACGAGGAGGTTCATCTTCCGGTTCTCCAAATTCTACAGCCAATTCAGAATAAACGAGATGATTGGTTAAGTAGGACTATATCCGTCCACATGGCTCCATGCGGACCTGCCATATAAATCTGTTCTAATTTATCGATGAGATTTTCAGCAGCCGCTTAAGAATGCACGTTTCATTCGGAGCGGGATAATCTTTGAGGAGCATTTACGGGCGAGCCAATAACCATCGTCCAGAATGTCTTAAATTGCGTGCTCTGATCGTGGACGAGCGCAATGCCCATCTCTTCTGCATCGGCAAGCAACAGATTTGCGTTATGATCAGGACTTTTCTGCCAGCCAAGGAACACTTCCGCCAGAGAAAGCTGTCCTGTACCTACATTCTCAGCAGTCAAACTCGCTTGGTAGCCGGTTCGCCTGACCCGATCCCATGTATCAGAGCCGTCAGAACCGTAATGCGAGATACGATCATTTTTGGCGAGATCTTTTGAATGCAATAAGGCGGCGTCCGTAAGTCTCGCATTCAAGCGCAAAGGCCGCAATCCTTTGTCGAGTCGGTAGTTATTGACGAGCGTCAGAGCCTCGTTCACATCGAGACCAGATACTTCACCCGTTTGCGCTACGCTCGGCTCGGATGACCCGCCAAAACTCAAGCCGGATTTGACGGATTCCCAAATACCGCCGATTGATGATCCAAGCCCTGCCTCTTTTTTTGCTTGCGGATCGGCTCGAACCTGCTCGCGCGCAGCTTGAGCCGGTTTTTCTTCATTGTTCGATAATGAGGAAAAAAACGAGGACGGCGGAGTGATGGCGCAAGCGGGCAGCATTAAAGAAAGTATGATTGGCGCCAAAACCCGAACCATTCACTCCTCCAACGACCGCGTTGCTGAGTTTCGCAAAGCGCCCAAGTGCTTTAGAGCTGCCATTTCATCAGATAGTCCCAGCAATAATCTCAACCCATGCGAGAATCGCTTAAACATACTACCAAAACGTGTTTGATGAAACTTTAACCCACTCGCCAAAATTTTACTGACAACGATATGCGGCGATCCTGAAAACACCCACTCGTTGAAGCGTGCTTTCACTCCCTGATTAATGTCGAAAATAATCTTGGCCGGAGTATGGCTGGAGAGGTCTACTTATTGTGGCCAGCCAGTTGATCGAGCTGGATCTGGATGGAGGCAAGCTTCGATTTCAATTCAGAGATCTCATCAGCCTGCGTTTGCCCCTGATGATTGATAGCCGGCTCGGGCTCAACCGATTTTTTTTGCGCCATATGAAGAGGTTTCATAGACTCAAACGCAGTGAATGGTGAAAACATGTTGAGGGCACGCTGGAAGATTTCCAGATTTTTGCGCGTCTGTTCCTGCATCGCCTCTATGGCCACATTGCCGAACGCATTCGCGAACTGCTTGCCGTATTTTTCCTGCTCGCGCGTCAGAGTATCGAGGCTGTACTCCAAATAGCTGGGCACCAGCCTTTCGATGGAATTCCCGTAGAACCGGATCAGTTGACGCAAAAATCCGATCGGTAGAAGGTTCTGGCTTCCTTTGCTTTCCTGCTCGACGATGATCTGAGTCAGCACGGTGTGAGTCAGATCCTCTCCCGTACGCGCGTCGTAAACCTGAAAATCGGAGCCGGAGCGGACCATTTGCGCAAGATCGTCCAGCGTCACGTAATTACTCGTATCCGTGTTATACAGACGGCGGTTGGCGTATTTCTTGATGACGATAACCGGGCGCTCTATCTTCCCCGTGATATCAAGGGAAGTGGGGCCGGATGCCGCGCTCTCGGAAAAGCCGTTCGTGTGGTTCGCTGTATCTTGTGACATCGCATCCAAATCCTTTGCCGTAAAAACGAGGTGCGGCGCAAAGCTGCTCCATTTTCAACGGCATTCCGTGCGGTTGCACTGCAAAAAGATGTAGCTGATATCTCTATAAATCACTAGGCATTTAGAAATATATAGTGTTTCGAGCGCTTTAAGTCCATCGACGTAGGCATTGAAAGTGAATGCTTGTTTCACCAGCCCGCTTTCGGCACGATCACAAGAATAAACTGTTCGAGAGCAGGGAGAAGGTCACCCGTTCTCGTCGATAATATCAGAGGAGACCAATCATAATGAGCAATCAAGAGGCAATCGTCATCGCGTCTGCGGCGCGGACCCCGGTCGGCTCTTTCAACGGCGCGTTAAGCACCCTTCCCGCACATGAACTCGGACGTATCGTGCTGAGCGAAGTCATGAAGCGTGCGAAGGTCGAGCCGAGCGAGATCTCCGAGGTCATTCTCGGTCAAATCCTGACTGGGGGACAGGGCCAGAACCCCGCGCGGCAAGCGTCAATCAATGCTGGCCTTCCGATCGAAACGCCTGCTTGGCTGGTCAACATGGTCTGCGGGTCCGGTCTGCGCGCCGTCGCTCTCGGCTATCAGGCTATCAAGAACGGCGATTCCCGCATCGTGATCGCGGGCGGCCAGGAGAGCATGAGCCAGGCACCTCATTGCGCCTATATCCGTCAAGGCCAAAAAATGGGCAATCTTGATCTGGTCGATACCATGATCAAGGACGGGTTGTGGGATGCGTTCAATGGCTATCACATGGGCGTCACTGCCGAGAACGTCGCGCGGCAATGGCAAATCACCCGCGAGGATCAGGACCGTTTCGCTGTCGCCTCGCAGAATAAGGCCGAAGCGGCCAAGAAGGCGGGCAAGTTCAAGGATGAAATCGTGCCTGTGACTATCAGTACGCGCAAGGGCGATATCACGGTCTCGGAAGACGAATACATCCGTGAAGGCGCCAAGATCGAGGATATGACAAAGCTACGGCCGGCTTTCGACCCCAAAGAAGGTACAGTCACGGCGGGCAACGCCAGCGGCATCAATGATGGCGCTGCCGTTTTGCTGCTTATGACGGCAAGCGAAGCGGAAAGGCGCGGCCTGGAGCCGCTCGCCCGCATCGTATCCTGGGCGCAGGCGGGCGTTGATCCCTCGATCATGGGAACCGGGCCGATACCGGCTTCGAAAAGGGCGCTCGAAAAAGCTGGATGGTCGCCACAGGATCTCGATCTTATCGAAGCCAACGAGGCCTTCGCCGCCCAGGCTTGCGCCGTCAACAAGGGCGTTGGCTGGGATACCGAGAAGGTCAACGTCAATGGCGGCGCGATCGCCATCGGTCATCCTATCGGCGCATCGGGCGCGAGAATCCTCAATACGCTGCTCCACGAAATGAAACGCCGCGATGCCAAGAAAGGACTTGCGACGCTGTGCATTGGCGGGGGCATGGGCATCGCCTTGTGCGTGGCCCGCGACTAAGGCGGATAATCATAGCTGTCCCGGTCTGCATGCTCAGCGCCGGGCATTTTTTGAAGCCGCGGCTCGTCATCGAGACGCGCCGGGAGAAGGAAACCGGGTCGGGGATGCGTTCTGCAACACTGCATTGTTTATTTTACAGCCCTCTTACGCTTTAATAACCGTCAGATGAAGGGGGGGGGGGAGAAGATATGATTTCAGCAGGCGAGCGCATACCCGATCATGAATTTCAGTACATGTCAGCGCATGGACCGTCCGAAATATCCACCGGGGATATTTTCGCGGGCAGGAATGTCGTGCTGTTCGGCGTACCTGGAGCGTTCACACCCAGCTGCCACCAACTTCATTTGCCGAGCTACATCGAGGAATATGAAACGCTGCGCGACGCCGGCATCGACATTATCGCCTGTACCGCCGTCAATGATATTTTTGTTCTCGATATCTGGGCGCGGGCCAGCGGCGCGCATGAAAAAATCCTGTTCCTGGCTGATGGCAGCGCCGAATTCGCGGCTGCGATGGGGCTCAAGCTCGATGCGAGGCAACTCGGCTTCGGATTTCGCTCCCGCCGTTACGCGCTCTGGGCGCGAGACGGTGTCGTCCAGGCAATAAACGTGGAAGACAACCCGACGCTCGCCGAAGTGACGACGGCTTACTGCGTACTGAACATGTTCAAGGATTGGGCCCAAACGACCTGAATCCCTTCGATAAACTGGCCATTCGATCCGGATGTCTTCATACTGCTCGACGACCGCCAAGAGAATCGGCGGCCGAAAAACAAGCCTGACGGAGGAAATCAATGGCGCGGGTGGCGGTTGTAACGGGCGGCACGAGAGGGATCGGGCATGCAATCTCGATTGCTTTGAAGGAAAAGGGATTTCGCGTTGCTGCAAATTACGCTGGCAATGACTCTGCGGCCCAGACCTTTCAAGGCGAAACAGGCATCCCGGCCTATAAATGGGATGTCGGGGATTACGAAGCCTGCGCGTCGGGACTGAGGCGCGTGGAAGCCGATCTCGGGCCAGTCGATGCCGTTGTGAACAATGCCGGCATCACGAAAGACGCCATGCTCCACAAGATGACACCCGAAATGTGGAACGATGTTATCCGCGTCGATCTCAATTCCATGTTCAACATGAGCCATCCCGTCATCGAGGGTATGCGCAACCGAAATTGGGGACGGATCATCAATATTTCCTCGATCAACGGCCAGAAAGGCCAAATGGGGCAAACCAACTACTCCGCCGCCAAGGCCGGCGTCATTGGCTTCACCAAGGCGCTCGCCCAGGAAACGGCGCGGAAGGGCATCACCGTCAACTGTATAGCGCCAGGTTATGTCGATACCGATATGGTCGCCGCCGTTCCCGAAAAAGTGCTGGAAGGCATCATCGCTCAAATCCCGGTCGGCCGTCTCGGCAAGGCCCAGGAAATCGCTCGCTGCGTCACCTTTCTGGCCAGCGACGAGGCCGCTTTCATGACCGGCGCGACGCTGACCATCAATGGAGGCCAGTATATTACGGGCTGAAACCCTGCGCGCCTCGGGTCCCCCGGTTCCATGAACGCACGCCCTGCGACTTTGATCGGGCTGTTGGCGATCTTGCTTTGGGCTACGCTAGCGCCGCTTACAGTATTGGCAGCGGGCGTACCGCCGTTTCAGCTCGTTGCGATGAGCTTCACGATCGGTGCGCTGATGGGTGGAATTTATCTGGCCGCAAGGCCAAGCGCCCGCTCAGGCATTGGCCGCGTTACACCACTCGCCGCCTTGCTCGGCATTTCCGGGCTGCTTGGCTATCACGTCTTCTATTTCCTCGGCCTCAGCCTCGCGCCGCCCCTTGAAGCCAATCTCGTCAATTACCTGTGGCCCTTGCTGATCGTTCTGTTCTCCGCCCTCCTCCCGGATCGTGTGACGCCTCTGCGCGCTCACCATCTACTTGGCGCAGCCATGGCGTTCTGCGGCGCGGTTCTTGCCATCACCAAGGGGCAAGCTCTGCCCACCCTCGCTCCCGGCGCCCTGGCAGGATACTGCGCCTCGCTCCTGGCCGCAGTGATCTGGGCGGGCTATTCGGTTCTGTCGCGCAGATTCGCTTTCGTACCGAGCAGCGCCGTCGCCCTTTATTGCGCGGCAACCGCGATCGCCGCTGCAATTGCTCATATGTCATGGGAGACAACCGTCTGGCCGTCTGGCCCGCTCCAGTGGCTCGCATTGGCGGGAATGGGGATCGGACCGGTCGGCCTTGCCTTCTACGTCTGGGATTACGGCTGCAAGCATGGCGATATCAGAGTTCTCGGCGCGTCGGCTTATTTCGCTCCGCTCGTTTCGACAATGCTCCTGATCGCTTTCGGCCTTGGCGAGGGCAGCCCTGTCCTATGGATAGCGGCCATTGCGATTACGGCGGGTGCCCTCATTGCCTCCAAAGAGTTTCTGATAGCGCCACGCGACACGGCTGGACGGAAGGCGTAAATCAGAGCATCGGATCGAAAACCGCTGCGCGCTTTTCGGGACGCGGGGTTATGACGTTGGTCCGAGTTTGCGGGTGAGGTTCTCGAACTCGCGGCGCAGAGTTTCGTTCTTGAAGACCTGTTCGAAACCAGGCGCTTCCAGACGTTGGAGCGCTTCGAAAGACGTACGAGCGTCGCGCATCAGCTCGTTGAGCTGGAAGCTCGCTTCTACTGTTTCGAACGTATTGTCGGCAATGGCCAGATCGCGCAAAGTCCGCTCCCGCGCCTCGGAAAGCTGGCGGCGCTGTGTCAGGAGATAATCGCGATAAAAGCTGGCAACCTTCTCGGCGAAATTTTGCGCCTTGATATTCGCCTCCAGCGCGCGCTGCTGATCGGCCCTGTTCTGCTCCGACAACAGCTGCCGCGTTGTGTTGCGCGTTGTGCGTATATCCCCAAGAATGCCGCGAAGCTTCGTGAGGTAGACGTCGTCGATCTTCCCGATTAGGATTTCCTGCGCGTGAACCATCATGGCGAAAAGTGCAGCATGCATGGCGAAGTAACGCCGCGCGGCCTTCACATCCTCATTCGAGGCACTGAGCAATTGGGCAAGCTGATCGTCAATCGCGCGGGCTGCTTGAAACGCCGTCACCAGCTTGATCAGATCGCTGCCGAGGACGCTGTCGAGCAGCAGGTCGAGTTGGGCGTCGCTCATTTCGATGCCCGACGCTGTCAGGGCCGCCTTTATGTCGCCCTTGATCCGCGTGATCGCCTCCTCGTTTGAAGCGATGCGCGCTTGCAAGTCGGCAATCTTGTCGTCGATAGAGGACTGCGTTTCGGAAAGGATACCAGGCAACACGCCGGTTTCAGGCACTAGCAAACGCCGCTCCCGCAGATGGGCAATCTGATCCCTCAGATCGGATATCGTCTTGCGATGCTTGTGAAGCTGCTCCTGCATCTCCACGACGGGCGCATCCGTTACGATTTGCAACACCGAGTCGAGCAGTTTCCGGACGCGCTCTTCCCGATCTTCGCGCGTTTCCTTCCACAGCGGGGGAATCACATAGGTCTTGCGGCTTGGCAAATCCTTAAGTTCGGCGCGCTGCTCGGCCGCCCGGCTCAAGAGCCGGTCCACTTCCGTTAAGAGCTCGATAGCCTTCTCATCGGAAAAATACGTCCGCGCCTGCGTAGCGGCGGCATCGGCTGGCGTCTCGATAACAGGTTCTGCGCCGACAACCGCAATAGCGGGTGCAAACGGCGCACCAAGCGTAGCCGCCGTAAACGCGGCGGTGGCCAGAGAAACAATGCGGCGGCCCATGGCGGTTTCCTTTCCATAGTCTAACAAGCGCATCTCCGGCGATGTATACGTCTTCCACCTTGCACCAAAAAAGTGCAATCTCAACCTAAAATATGGAAACGGCTGGAACGGGTGGAAAGATGCCATCAGCGGGACGCAATCATCGCGGCGACTTCAATTTCGATCTCGGAGACACGGCCGATCTCCTGCGAGAGACGGTCGGTTCGTTCTCGGCAAAGGAAATCGCGCCACGCGCCGACGAGATCGACCGGACGAACAGCTTTCCGCGCGATCTCTGGCCCCGGCTCGGCGAACTCGGCCTGCACGGCATCACTGTCGAAGAGTCGTATGGCGGCTCGGGGCTCGGCTATCTGGAGCATTGCGTCGCTATGGAGGAGATCAGCCGAGCCTCCGCTTCGGTCGGACTCTCCTATGGCGCGCATTCAAATCTTTGCGTCAATCAGATCCGCAGAGCGGGCACCGAGGAACAGAAGCGCCGCTATCTCCCAAAACTGATTTCGGGCGAACATGTCGGCGCTCTGGCGATGTCGGAGGCGGGCGCTGGGTCAGACGTGGTCTCGATGAGGCTGCGCGCTGAAAAAAAAGGCGACCGCTATGTGCTCAACGGCGCGAAAATGTGGATCACCAACGCGCCTCACGCCGATACGCTGGTCGTCTACGCCAAAACCGACCCTGAAGCCGGTCCGCGCGGCATCACCGCTTTTCTGATCGAGAAAGACTTCCCCGGTTTTTCCGTCTCGCCCAAGCTCGATAAGCTCGGCATGCGCGGCTCCGATACAGCCGAACTTGTCTTTCAGGATTGCGAAGCGCCGGAGGAGAATATCCTTGGCAAGCTGAATGGCGGTGTTGGCGTTCTGATGTCGGGCCTCGATTATGAGCGAGTCGTGCTGGCCGCCGGGCCTTTGGGGATCATGCAGTCGGCGATGGACACGGTCTTGCCCTATGTCCACGAGCGCAAGCAATTCGGCCAGCCGATCGGTGCGTTTCAACTCATGCAGGGCAAGCTGGCGGATATGTATACGACGATGAACGCCTGCCGCGCCTATGTCTATGCCGTGGCG
>CAYVJO010000061.1:0-10364 GCA_964451735.1 uncultured Hyphomicrobiaceae bacterium
CCCACCTGCCGCACCCTGATAGGCTCGCGTGGAATCGTGGAAACGGTCGCACACGACCCATTTGCCGCGTTCGAGAGCGGGTCTGATCGTCAATTCCAAATGAGAATCTCGCGCGACATAGAACAGCAAAGCCTCGCCCATAGGCCCGAAAGCCTTGGCTTTGCCGGAAAGCAGAACCGAGCGGATAGCCTCGGCGCGGGGTGAGCCGCCTGGTTCGCGCGTGAGGAGAACGTCGATCCCGAGACTTTGAAGGCGTTCGCTCAAAATCTTTGCCTGCGTGCTTTTTCCTGCGCCTTCGCCGCCTTCCAAAGTGATGAACTTGCCCTTGGGCATGGAGCCCCTCCTGATCCGGGCTGGAGACTTTTCCGATCCGATAGACTAGGATCGGGACTCTAATTCTTTGTCTGACCGCGATTTCTTACGCTTAACAGGCATCCACTTAAGCGGAAATTGCTCTAGAGTAATCAGCGCTCAACAGCCAAAGGCCGCCGGCGCGTTTCGAAAAGACGACGCTGCTAACCGAAACGTTTTGGCTCAATCTTCGTCGCCACCCCTATGGAGCAACCAGCCGAAAGCGAGAGTGAGCGCAGAATCGAACCCCTGACGGATAATCCCAGCTCTTTCGATCGACTCGGCTGCGTATAGCGGCGCTGAGGACTCAATACTGCCCTCACCCCTTACGCGCAACTCGCCGATCCTGTCGCCCTTGCTGATGGGCGCGATGACTGGCCCTTTGTAAACGATTTTCCCACGCAGTCTTTGCTGCTTGATGTTCTTCGGCAGCAAAACGCGCAGATCACCATCTCCCTGCAACTTTACATAACGGTGCTCGCCGCCCCAGACCAGAGCTTCGCCGACCGTCTCATCGGCGGAAAAGAGCGTAAACTTGGCGAAATTTTTGAAGCCCCAGTCCAAAAGCCGGATTGCCTCGGACCTGCGGGCGTTCCCCGTTTTCAGCCCGTTGACAACAACGACCAGTCGCCTGCCGTCCTGAATCGCTGAGCCTACCAGCCCATAACCGGATTCGGACGTGTATCCCGTCTTCAAGCCGTCGGCGCCGATATTGGCCGATATGAGCGGATTGCGATTATAAAATTTGTGCTTCCGGTAGGGGAATTCTCTTTGCTGAAAATAGGGATAATATTTGGGATATTTATTGATGACGTAGACCGATAGCTCGGCAAGCTCTCGCGGCGTCACGAGCTGCTTGGCGTCGGGCAGTCCCGTGGAGTTGGTGAAATTGGACTTTTTGAGGCCGATCCGCCGAGCGTAATCGTTCATCATCTGGGCAAAGGCGGTTTCCGAGCCCGCAAGCCCCTCCGCCAAGATAATGCAAGCGTCATTACCGGACTGGATTATGACGCCTTGCAGCAGGTCCTCGACCGTGATCTGCGTATTGAGCGGGGCGAACATCGCCGCCGTGCCTGAAGGCGCGCCGCCGGTCCGCCAAGCATATTCGCTGACCGGAAATTCGGTTTGAAGCGAGATTTTTCCTGACTCGAGCGCGTCGAAAACGACGGCAAGCGTCATCAGCTTGCTCATGCTCGCGGGCTGCATCAACTCATCGGCGTTTTTCTCAAACAGCACAGTTTGCGTTTCGACATCGATCAAGAAAGCGTAATCCGCCTCGGTCTCGATCTGGGCGCTCGCGGAGCGTTGAAAGACGAGGATCGAGAGCAGGATAAAGATAAAAATCGACAGGTAACGCTTCGCCAGCATCATTAAGAGCCAAATTCCCTGGATCACAACATCGAATAGATTTGCCGCACTATCGGCCGCGCTGGGATAAAAATCAATGCCATGGAGGGTAAATCGGCCGTGATTGCCTCGTTAGGAGCGGCAAATCTAGCTCTTGGCCGCAACTTCGACATACGCACCTTTCAACCCGGCCTTGCGAACGCGCTCAGCAGCCGTATGGGCGGCTTGGGTGTTAGGAAAGGGGCCGAGGCGGACGCGATGGACGGGGAGTTCGCCGATAGTAGTAGGCTCGACAGATGCGGGAGCAATCTCCGACAGGATTTGCGCCAACTCGTCCGCTAGAGGTTTTTTTCGGAATACCCCCGCTTCGACGAACACGCCCGATGGCGCTTGCGTAGCTTGAGAATTGTTATGTCGATCAGCTGGTCGCGCTTGGGCGCTTGCCGTCTTGACGCTTGGTTCGGTATCGTTTTTATGTGCGCGCATGTTCCGCTGCAGTGCCGTATTTGCTAGAGGTTGCTTCTCTATCCGATCTTTCGGCGTGACCTGAGAGAGGGCAATCGCCTTAACGCCTGAGGGAATGGCGCGCGCGGCGTGCGGAGGCGGCGTAAGAGGCAGGCCGCTCGGACCTACAGTGGCTTTCGTGGCTGAAAGCGCGGCAACGCTCGCGGTTTTCTGGTCTCTTGCGACCGAGTATGTACCGGTTGCTGCCGCTGTTCGCTGGAGTTGGATCGCTTTGCCGGGCGAACTTGAGTACGCAACGCGCGGCCCAGCCCACGATTGCCGGGCGAGGACCGAGCGCTCATAGCTGTCGTCGCCGCTGAGCGGAGCCAGTCCAAGATATTCAACCCGCACAGGAGCTGTTCCGGACGCGCGCATTTGAAGCAGCGAGGCCACCGCCCAAGACAGATCGATGACGCGGTCCCGAGCATATGGGCCCCGATCGTTGATCCGGACGACAAGCGAACGTCCGTTGCGAAGGTTGGTGACGCGGGCGTAAGACGGGAGAGGCAGTGTCGGATGTGCGGCGGTCAGCGCTTCCATATTATAAATTTCGCCATTAGCCGTGCGCCTGCCGTGAAACAATTCGCCATACCAGGATGCCATACCCTGTTCATTGTGGCGATCGACTTCCCGCGGCGTGTAAATCTTGCCGTTGATCCGGTAGGGTGAACCGATCTTGTATCGCCCGCCTCCTTTAGGGACGGGCTGTCCCAGTTCGACGACTCGGGGGCTGAGCTTCGTGCTCTCATCGCGCCAAAAGCCGCTTCCAGAGCTTCTCAGATCACAGCCGGCAAGGATGAAAAGCGAACAGAGCGCGATGAACAGGGGGCGACCGCTTCGGACCAGTAACCGGCATAGGCCGCATGAAAGCTGGGACACAAGACAAACCCGCAAAATGCGCCCTGCCATTTCGGCCGGCCAGGCAAAATGAGACTTTCGCCAGGACCTCAGCTCCGGCGATTTTCAACCTTAAGTTGAAAAAGTTAGGGAATGGTTAAGCATTCGTTTCGAATGCGTTGTTTCAGGACTCGATCAGGCGCTGGAGCCAATCCGCATGCGATCAATTCGAATGCATGCGGGAGCCGGCGTTGAGGAAATTGAGCAAGCGCGAAGTCAAGTGCTCACAGGCGTGAACCGCATGATCCAAATCCGTGCACCATGTGCCGCGATACGCTAGAGGGTCATCCGCAAAGGTGGACACAGGTTTTACAAAAATATCATGCAAAACAGAAGGTTAGAAGCCCGCACCAAGTCCATCAGAACGGATCAGATCTAGAGCGCCGGACTGTTAATCAAAATCGCCGTAGCGCTCTATCTGTTTGTTTCGGCATCGGATTTATCCGAAAACCGCTTTGCACTTTTCGGTTCGATGCTCATTGTTTCAGCATCGTATCTGCCCGAAAACCGCTTTACACTTTTCGGTTCGATGCACTAGGGATCGATCAGCCTCGATCGGCGTGTGAGTTTTCCGGATCCATGCCAGCAGCAAGCGCCATCCGCACCAAACGCGGCAGGCTTCCCGCGCCAGTTTTTTCCATGACGCGGGCACGATGGATCTCTACGGTTCTGGGACTTAAGCCGAGCTCACGCGCGATGATCTTGTTCGGCCGCCCGACGAGCAAGTGTTTGAGTACATCCTTCTCGCGCGGGGTGAGTACGCCAAATTTGGCCTGAGCTTCCTCGATTTTTTCCTGCTCATCCAACTCAAATTCGCGGGATTTCATCACTTTATCGACATGAGCCAGCAGGATTTGCTGATCAACGGGTTTTTCTAGAAATTCGCTGGCCCCATGCTTCATGGCTGCGACAGCGGTTCGAATATCCCCATGCCCAGTAATGACAATGATGGGAACACCACTTCCTGCGTTTGCAATACGATCCTGAACTTCAAGCCCTGTAATATCGGGCATCTGCATATCAACAATAAGGCATCCGGCTTCGCCGGGTCTGAAATTTTCAAACAAGCTTTTCGCGCAATCATGTGTCCAGACATTATATCCTGCGCTTTTGAGAAGTTCGCCGATAGAGTCTCTTACTGCGCTGTCGTCGTCTAAAACATGTATTAACAAAGGTTTACTCATTTTTTACTTTCTCACTCATACTCACTGGGACAACAAAACTGAATACTGCGCCGCCCTGCGGCCGATTCTCCGCCAATAGACGGCCTCCATGCATTTTCGCGATCCGGCGGGAAACGGCCAGACCAACGCCGAGGCCCTCCGGTTTGGTAGTTAGGAACGGGTCAAAAATACTCTCGAAAACGTCTGGGGCGATGCCTGGGCCAGTGTCCTGCACTGTCACCTCTGCAGAAGTCAGATCGCGTTTTTTTAGGGTGATCCAGATTTTTCGCTCCCCTTTCCAAACTCTCAGCTCATCAATGGCGTTACGAATGAGATTGGCTAGCAAGATCTGAATTTGAACGCTGTCCATATTGACGATGACGGGCTCTGAGGGCGTGTCAATGTCGATGGCAATGCCGTATTGACTTGCGCCCAAAGTCGCGAGTTCTAGCGCCTCCTTCAAAGCCACGCGCAAATCCTCGTCCACGCATTCGGCGCTTCGGTGCTGGATCAGCCGTCGCAGGCGCTGCGTCGTAAGCAAGGCGCGTTTAGCCTGTTCTCCAGCCTTGGTGACGAGTTCCACTCCATGCTCATTGTTGGGAAACTCCATTTGCGTCCAACTACGGCTTGCGGCAGCGATATAGTTACTGATCGCTGTCAGAGGTTGACACAGCTCATGCGTGATTGCCGTCGCAAGCTCGCCGAGCACGCTGTGCTGAGATAGGAACGCGATTTCGCGCTCCAATTCAGTGATTTTCCGTGTCTGCCGGACTGCAGCTGCCGCGTCTTTGATCCAATAAATCAAAACGGGGGCGTTGCTTGAGACATATTCCTGGAGCGAGACTTCAACGGCGATGCGTTCACCGTTTTTTTTGACGCCTACGAATGAACGCTCCTGCAAATGGCTCCGCTCGCAAGCTTCGCACGTCAACGAATGCAAAGATTTGGAGTTATCAACGCTGTCTTTGTGTAATAAAACTTTTGTAACTCGTAAGCCTATCATCTCCTCAAGGAGATAACCAAAGAGTATTTCTGCTTTCTTGTTGGCAAACATTATCACGCTATCATTCCCCGTTACGATGATAGCGTCAGGTGCGTTGATAATCACATCAACTGTTAGAAAATCATCGACCTTTTGCAGCAATGAAGAATGATTTGCAGCAGAGATGCAATCTATATGTTTTTTGTGAGATAAATTAGAAATATTAGATGAATTTACTTTTGCTATATTTTCACGAAATGCTTCCGATATATTTTCAGTACTCATAAAATATGACATTGCAGCTCTCTTTAAGCTCGACCTGCTAATGGATTGAAAAACAGTGCATTTGAACCGTTTTTATATCAATTCTCAAAACCGCATGTGTCTCTATAGAATCTTTACGAGACACAGTTCAAGTCCAAGACACATCATTGATACGTAAAAAATCATTGGATAGGGGTTTCCCTTATATATTCAGTCTAAGTTAGCGTTGCGCTTGTTATGTTACTTAATGTCAAAACTAAATTTAGTAGCTGCTTTCTATACTAGAATACTGAATTATGGATAATCCACTGTATTGATGGTTCCTTTTGACTCACCTGCGCGCTAGGTTTTTCACGAAAACCGGATTCCCCTTTGCATGATCGTGCTCTAAAAGCTGCGCAATGACATTATCCACAAAGGCGCGTTTTGATTTTGCGGGCCGGTTATCCCGCGCGGTCGAAGGCGATGTAATGCACGATGATTTCTCCCGTGGCCGCTACGCAAGCGATGCTTCGCGCTATGAAACCTTTCCAGTCGCTGCCGTCGCCCCGAAAACTCAGGACGACATCGGCGCGGCCATGCGCGTGGCCTGGGAAGCGGGGGTCCCAGTCATCGCGCGCGGAGGAGGTACGGGCCGCCTCGGACAAGCGGTTGGGGAAGGCCTCGTGCTTGACTGCTCCAAATATCTCACGCGCCTGCTGTATTACGACGCCTCGGCGCGGACCTGCATCGTCGAGCCGGGGCTTTGTCCTGCGGCATTGAACGAAGCGCTTAAGCCGGAGCGAGTATGGTTCCCGGTTGATATCGGGTCCGCCGCTCAGGCGACGCTTGGCGGCATGTTCGCAACCGACGCAATCGGAAGCCGGGCGCTCCTTTACGGGCGGATGCGGGACAACATCGTTGCTTGCGATGCAATCCTGGCAGATGGCGTGGATTTCAGTTTCCACGAAATACCGCAAAATATTGGTTCTGATAATGCAAGCAGCAATGAGGCGTCGCTTATGCTCGATTTGCTGGAGGAGGTGCAAAACAATGAAGAGGTGATCCGCTTGGTCCAGACGGTGACCGGCGGTCATCAAGGCTACAATCTGCAAGCGCTTCTGCCCGAAAAGTCTCCCCAGAATCTTGCTGCCTTTCTTGCGGGCTCGGAGGGAACCATCGCAATTGCCAAGCGTATCGAGCTGAAGCTGGCGCGTCGCCCCGCCAATCGAGCTCTTGGCGTTTGCCATTTCGCCTGCCTGGGCGATGCCCTAGACGCGGTTGCGCCTATAGCCTCGCTATTGCCCACCGATATCGAACTGACAAGCCGGCGAATTCTTGAATTGGGCTTTGGCGCGGATCCCAATGGCGATTTGGCGCGGCGGGTTCTGCGTAAGGATACGCAAGTGGTGCTGCTGGTCGAATTCATGGAGGGCAACCGGGCTAAAAATGCTAAAAAACTCAAGGATCTGGCGGATCTGATGGCGCAGCTCCGCCATCCTCGCTCCGTCGGCGAGCTGCTCGGATTGTCCGCCCAAGCGACAGCTCATCGCGCGCATCGCGCTGGTATTGCGGGCATCTACGCCACCTCTCCAAAAGGATTGCGATGGGGAGCCATTAGAGAATTCGCGTTCCCCTTGAGCGAGCTTTCAAGCAAAGCACAAGCCATCGAAGCTATCGTCGCCCGCCTTGGTTTTGAAGCTTTCTGGCATGGACAAGTGGGGGCCGGAGCAATTTATCTGCGTCCCTGGGTAAAGAGCGCCGGAATATCGGGCAACGGGCTTGATGGCGCCGATCAAGAACTATGGGACGCGCTGGAGGAGCTGGCCGGTGTCCACCAACCGGTCGAAGGGCATGGCAGCTGGCGATCCTATGCGGGCGAGGCGACGCGCGATCAGAGATTGACACGCCTGTTCGAACGCATAAAAATGCGCTTCGATCCACAAAACCGGCTCAATCCAGGCAAGATCGTAGGCGCGCCGGAGCCTTTTGCGGACATGTTGCGCGCGCAACCTGAGCGCCGCCCTGAAATCGCTTTATCGGCGCTCGGCTGCGATGGCACCGCGCTTTGTCGCCGCATCGACAACATGGCAATGTGTCCATCTTTCAAAGTAACCCGCGATGAACGCGACAGTCCGCGCGGCCGGGCGAACAGCCTCAGGCTGGCATTGTCCGGGCAACTCGGTTCTGACGCTCTCGCTTCGGACGCCATGGCGGATACCATGGCTAATTGCGTCTCGTGCAAAGCTTGCAAATCTGCATGTCCGCGAGGCGTTGATGTTGCGCAAGCCCGGATCTTTACGCAGGCGCAGCGGGCACGCTCGCGCGGCCTGACCAAATTCGAACAATGCGTCGCTTTCCTGCCACACAGCGCGCCACGGCTACGCGCCTGGCGTCATGTCCTAAATTTCCGTGACATTCTTCCCTGGACTGCGAACCTGTCCGAACGGTTTACAGGAGTTAGCGCCGACCGGCCTTGGCCACGCTGGTCCGCCAGGCCGTTTTCGAGCCACGCATATGGAGAGCCGGGAAGACCTGAGGTCGCGCTTCTACCCGATACATTCAATCAATATTTCGATCCGGTCACGCTGCGCGCGGCGGCCGACGTTCTCGCCGCAAGCGGCTTTCACGTTACTATCGTGTCGGCGCCGGAAGGCCGGCCGTCGCTCTGCTGCGGCAGGACTTTCCTCGAAGCCGGTCTACTGGATGAGGCTCGTGTGGAAGCGCGACGTCTCATTGGTGCTCTCGCCCCGTACATCGAGCGTGGCATACCTGTCGTGGGTCTTGAGCCAGCTTGCATGTTCACGATTCGGGATGAATTCATCAATATACTGTCTATCGAAGGCGCAAGCGAATTGGCGAAGGCGAGCTTTCTTTTCGAAGAGCTGATGTCGCGGCCCGAGCCAGCGAGGATCATCGCGCCAAAACTTCTGAACATCGAAGCGCAAGCGCTCGTTGCCGCGCATTGCCATCAGCAAGCATTCGGGACAGCTTCGCTCGCGCAACAAGTGACGATGCTCGTTCCCGGCATCAGCCCTGTCCAAGCGGGAAATAGCTGTTGCGGCATGGGGACATCCTTCGGCTACAAGCCGGAAAACGTTGCGATGTCCTTTAGAATGGGAGAAGCTTATCTGTTTCCGCAAATACGCAGCGCCTCACGTGACACGCTTATTGTTGCCGACGGATTTGCGTGCAGAAGACAAATTAACGATGGGACAGGCCGAATAGCGCGGCATACGGCTGTCCTGCTAAAGCTTTCGCTTGCGGCGAGAGAAAAATTCGGTCGCAATGATGTGGAAGCACTAAGTGACAAGCGCCTGCCTCGGCGTTTGTCGCGTTTGCGCAGACACTATTTCAGATGAGATGGGGACTTACATGGACTCGATTTCGCAAAGCTCGCTCCATGACGAGCTTCTCGATCGATTGAGACAGATGATTATCGGCGGGCAGTTCGAGCCTGGGGACAAGATTCCAGAAAGGGCATTGTGCGAGCAATTCGGCGTTTCGCGCACGCCGCTGAGGGAGGCACTGAAGGTCCTCGCCGCCGAAGGGCTTGTTCGGCTCGCGCCCAATCGCGGGGCTGTCATCGCCGAATTGAGCCAGGAGGAATTCGATGAATGTTTGCCGATTTCGGCAGCAATCGAGGATCTCAGCGGTAAGCTCGCCTGCGAGAATATCACCGAGGCGGAAATGGAGGAGATCAAGGATCTCCACAAGGCGATGGTTGCCGAACACGCCAGGGGCAATCTTGATGGTTTTGTTGCTGCTACTCGGCAGATACATGAAAAAATCGTAGCCGCTTCCCGAAACCCTCTGCTGACCAGCATCGAGGACACGCTGCTTTTCCGGCTTGGGTGGACGCAGACTATCTCGCGTTTGCCGCAAGGCGCGGTTGCGCAGTTACTCGCCGATCACGAATTGATGTTAAGCGCGCTCGAAGCACGGGATGGACAGCGTTTGTCAGAACATATGAGGCGGTATCTCAGCAATATCGTCGGAGGCAATGACAATGGAGATCTTGGCCTTCCGCGCGCGTCGGCTTGACTATGCTGAGTTGTAGCCGTGGCGTGCCGTCTAAGGCGACGCCAGGGCTCTCTTTTACCGAGTGGCTTTAATTTGCTAGACGCGCGGTTCCGGTCTTGCCGTCATTCCTAGTCCAATAAACCGACTCTCCATTCACGCGCAGCTTGTAACAGAAAGCGCGGCCATCGGACCACTGAGTCCATTGCTGGCATAGCTGCGCGCGTTGCACCCACCAGCGGCCCTTGTCGTTGTCCACGTCTTCGCCAGCCAAGGCGGCCAGCCTAGCACTGCTGACGCCCAGCATCGTTCCGTTGGGTTGATAGCGTATCGGAATTTCAGCGCCGATCGGAGTCTGGATGTAAATTGTCTTACCGCTTACGGCTCTCTGAAGCTGTTTACCTGTAAGAAGTTGATGGCTGTCTGAGGCGGTTGCACCCGTTGCCATCAACATGGCTACGCCAATTATCATACTCTTGCGCATGTTGACCTTTACGTTAATCTCGCAACGCAATATTTTTTTGCGATGCGAAAATGGCTGAAATCGGGCGCACCGTCGAGCTCTTAATGACGGATTGAGAAAACAGAGCTACACCACTTAAAATTGTAGTCCCGATTTAGGGCGTTGTGATAATATGGAAAACACGGTGAAAGTAAGGCATGTTCCCGCCACATTTATAAATTCTAAGCATGCTTACGATTGGCAAGTGGACTGGAGCCTGCTTAGAGCCTTGTCAAACCAACATTTTTATAAAAATAGGTAAGTTGTTGTTCCAAATAGTGCTTACCAAATGCGACGATTTGGATGGGTGGCCGAGTGGTTGAAGGCACCGGTCTTGAAAACCGGCGAGGCGGCG
>CAYVJO010000062.1:0-9583 GCA_964451735.1 uncultured Hyphomicrobiaceae bacterium
TGACGCCGTCACTGCAGACCGGCTTATCGAGGACAAGCTTGGCCAAGGCGATTTCGCCCGCCATGAATCGAAATCCAGTGCGCTGCTGGTCAACGCCTCGGCCTGGGCGCTCGGTTTGTCGGCCCGCATCATCCGGCCCGGAGAGACGCCGGAAAGCATCATCGGCCAACTTGCCAAACGCATCGGACTGCCCACCTTACGCACGGCGACGCGGCAGGCGATGCGCGTGCTCGGCAATCATTTCGTGCTGGGGCAGACGATCGAGGAAGCACTCGCAAAGGCGCGGTCTGGCGGTGGCGGGCTGTATCGATATTCCTTCGACATGTTGGGCGAGGGCGCGCGTACCGCCAAGAACGCCGAGCATTATTTCGTGTCCTATTCAGACGCAATCGAAGCTATCGGCCGCGCCGCGGGAGGAAGCCTGCTGCCGGATCGTCCAGGGATTTCGGTGAAGCTTTCCGCTCTGCATCCGCGCTACGAAGCCGTCAGCCGCGAGCGCGTGATGCATGAACTCGTACCGCTCACTCTGGAGTTGGCACGTAAAGCGAAACGCTATGATCTCAATTTCACCATCGACGCGGAGGAAGCCGACCGGCTCGAATTGTCGCTCGATGTGATTGGCGCTGTCTTTTCCGATCCCTCTCTCTCGGGATGGGACGGCTATGGTCTGGCCATTCAGGCCTATCAGAAGCGGGCGGAAGCGGTGATCGCCTGGGCTGGCGCGCTTGCCCAGAGCCTCGGCCGTCGCATGATGATCCGGCTCGTCAAGGGCGCATATTGGGATACAGAGATCAAGCGCGCGCAGGAGCGCGGCCTTGCAGACTATCCGGTCTTCACGCGTAAATGTATGACCGATCTGAACTATCTCGCTTGCGCCGATCAGCTTCTTACCATGCGGCCGCGCATCTTTCCGCAATTTGCCAGCCACAATGCGCTGACGGTTGCAACCATTTTTGAGCGCGCCGGAGGCGGCGGCGATTACGAATTCCAGCGGCTGCATGGTATGGGCGAGGCGCTTTATGAACGTCTTCTTGAAACCGATCCTGGCACGGCATGCCGCGTTTACGCCCCGGTCGGGGGACATCGCGAGTTGCTTGCCTATCTCGTCAGGAGGCTTCTAGAGAACGGCGCAAATTCATCTTTCGTCTCTGCAGCGGGGGATCCCGACATTCCCATCGAAGACTTGCTTCATCATCCGGCGGATGAACTTGGTTCGGCGGAGAAGGCCCGACATGGGGCAATCCCGCTGCCACCGCAGCTCTACGGTAGCGCCTGGCGCAATTCGGCTGGCGTCGAGTTTGGCGACCGCGAAGCGCTAGGAGCGCTCATGGCCGATATCGCCCCGTTCCGCGAGCGCATGGTGACTGCAAGTTCGCTCGTGAATGGCGCCGCCATGACCGGCGAGCGCCGTCCTGCCGTAACGCCCATCGACGGCAAGACCGTCATTGGCGAGATCGTGGAGCTGGCTCCTGATAAGGCGGATAGCGTCATGGCCGCGGCGCATGCCGGTTTCGTATCCTGGTCCGAAACGCATGCCATGCAGCGCGCCGCGATCCTTGAACGCATCGCATCGTTGATGGAAGACCGACGCGGCCTCCTCATCCGCCTGATCCAGACCGAAGGCGGGCGCACGCTCGACGACGCGCTTGCAGAACTCCGAGAGGCGGTCGATTTCTGCCGCTATTACGCTGCCGAGGGGCGCGTGGTTTTTGGCGAAGGCAAAAGGATGCCGGGTCCGACGGGCGAGTCGAATATCCTTCGGCTGCGCGGACGCGGGCTGTTTCTGTGCATCTCACCCTGGAATTTCCCGCTTGCGATTTTCACCGGACAGATCGCCGCTAGTCTGATGGCAGGCAACAGCGTCGTCGCCAAGCCTGCCGAGCAGACGCCGCTCGTCGCTTTCGAGACCGTCCGGCTCATGCATGAGGCCGGAGTGCCCTCGTCCGCTCTACAGCTGGCGCTCGGTGATGGGCGGGTTGGGGCTGCGTTGGTGGCTGATCCTCGTGTCGCTGGGGTCGCCTTTACCGGCTCTGTCGAGGTTGCTCGCTTGATCAACCGCGCGCTCGCGGCGAAGGATGGCCCCATTGTGCCGCTGATCGCCGAAACTGGCGGCGTCAATGCCATGATCGCGGACGCTACGGCACTACCCGAGCAGGTCGCCGACGATGTCATAGCCTCCGCCTTCCGCTCCGCTGGCCAGCGCTGTTCGGCGCTGCGGCTGCTCTGTGTGCAGGAGGATGTGGCCGATGGTATGATCGCTATGATCGCGGGCGCGGCGCGTGAGCTGACGATCGGTGACCCGCGCGATCCCGCGACCCATATTGGTCCGGTGATCGACGCCGAAGCCAAGGACAATCTGGAAGCTTATATCGGCTCCGTTCGGACTGGCTCGAAAGCCGGGCGCATTCTTTACGCCGGAATTGCGCCCGAGCGCGGCTTTTTCGTTGCCCCGCATATTATCGAACTTGCCGATCCGGGCGGGCTGCGGGAGGAGATTTTCGGCCCGATCCTGCATGTGGCGCGCTACAGGGCGGAGCGCCTGAGCGACGTGCTCGACGCCATTGCCGCGACTGGTTACGGACTTACACTCGGCATTCATTCGCGCATCACCGAGACCGCAGAGCATATCGCGCGCCGCCTTGATGTCGGCAATGTCTATGTCAACCGGAACATGATCGGCGCGGTGGTTGGTGTGCAGCCTTTCGGGGGTAGCGGCCTATCGGGGACAGGTCCGAAAGCTGGTGGTCCACATTATCTGCCGCGCTTCGCGACGGAGCAGACGGTGACGGTCAATACGGCGGCGGCCGGCGGAAATGCGGAGTTGCTGATGGGGATGGAATAGGTAAAGATTAGAGATATTATGAATTATGTATATTTCAAGCAACGTCAAAAATTTTTCATACAAAGAAAATACAAATGTAAGGATTTGCAATCTATCCCTGCTCAATCCTTCTTGTACGGGGTCTGCGCATGATCTCTAAATCAAGCTTCTTGACCAATCTTGAAAGCGAACAGCGTAGTTCTGTTGATGTCAACTTTCCCAAGCATCTGGCAAATGATTTTGAAAATGAAATACGTCGCCAGCAATCTCTCCTTGCGCGGACATTCCACCCATCTGACCAGCCTGTGGATCAAAAAGGCTTTCAGACTGATGGCTTAAGGGCTGAAAGACTTTGGCGTGTTGCCGCTAGTTCAGGATCAAAGCCGCCTAAAAAACCCACTGTCATAATAGGCCCGGACGGGAAACTCATATTTCCGCAAAAAGGACCCCAAAATCTCAAACCCTCGGAAGAAGTTCCGGAGCCGATACTGCCATCGCCTCGGAAGCCAGATCTTCAATTAGCGTGTACGCTACGATTTGAGCGTTGTTTAGACAAATGCGATGATATTCGTGGTCGTGGAAGAATAGCCATCATCGCAAAAGTGGCTTGTAAAGCCTATTGCGCCGCGGAGTATGTTTTTTGCCGTTTTTCAAGCAGCCTCTCAGAGGGAGGCCTATAGTGGACCAGTCCGAGTGTGAGATAATTTCCGCAAATGATGAGATGCTTCGCAAGAAGGTCAAACTATGTGTCAGCCAGCGCCGGCCTTTTATCATCTGCGCCGATCGCCGTTTCCCGTATCGCAAGCGGTTGATTCGTATGCTGAAGTTCTCCTATGAGGGCGAAAAGGACACGCGCTGGATGTGGACCGCCTTCTGGGACGCCTATCGCACAGGCGAGATTCTGGCTTCCCGCTATCACGCGGTCGAAGACAATGATTATAATTGGCATTACAAATATCTGGATGACGGCTTGGAGTTGATCTTCGATCCGCCCAAATAATAAAACGCCAATCCGTGCGTCAGATTCGCATTCAAAACGCTTGGGACGCAGCCTATACGCGCCGATTTCACTGCGATGGCGTATCACGATCATTCATCGCATGCCAGGCCCGCTCACGCCTATTCCCATCAGGGCCATGCCTACCGCGCAAGCGAGACGTGCGTTGGCATCGCGGCGCTGCTGACGGGCGTTTTCATGCTGGCCGAGGCGGCCGGCGGAAATGCGGAGTTGCTGATGGGGATAGAGTGAAGCCGCTATCGAGCTGTTGAGGTTTGCGCGCTTCCACATCACCAAGGGTTGCGTGGCCGCTCCCTATGAGGCCACTACAACTGGCGCGACAGTCGATCCGATGAGAAGGAGGACATCATATTCGGCTCACTGGGAGGATTTCTGGATGCGCCAATTCTTATGGAACTATAACTCTCTTCGCGTTGCAGCAGATCGTTTCCATTCCTTAATTTGACGATAATGTGCAATAGTTTCTGATCCTTATCGTCCGTTCATTCATCGAGCATAGATATGGGCTATTGCGCCGCACAATCCGTTGCCTCATAATGTAATATGGCACGTAAATATATCGCCGAGGAGGCGTAGCGCCATGAATTACCATACTTATGAGCTGGCCCATGCCGTGGTGACTCCGATGCGGTGGGGCGCCCATGGTCTAAAAATGCAGCTCGAATCTCCTCTCAATCCGTTTCGGAAATATCTGCTGCCCCGCATGATCGCAGCAGGCTGCGAGGTTTTCGAGAATGTCACCCGCCGTTACAGTAAGCCGGAATGGGGGATCGACGGGACAACGATCTATGGATTACCAGTACCTGTGACGGGGGAGATCGAGATCCGCAAGCCGTTTTGCAACCTCGTTCATTTCAAACGCGACGTCGCTGTTACCGGCTTCCGGTCCGATCCGCGCGTACTCATCGTCGCGCCACTTTCCGGACATTACGCCACGCTGCTCCGCGGCACCGTTCAAGCCATGCTTCCAGAGCATGACGTTTTCATCACTGATTGGGTCGATGCGCGAGACGTTCCGGTCAGCGAAGGGCCGTTCAGCCTCGACGATTTCATCGATTACGTGATCAGCTTTATCCACTATCTCGGACCGAATACGCACGTCATTGCGGTTTGCCAGCCCGCCGTGCCGGTTCTGGCGGCGGTGTCTCTGATGGCGGCGCGCGAGGACCCGTTGCAACCCTGCTCGATGACCCTCATGGGAGGCCCCATCGACACGCGGCGCAATGAGACAGCGGTCAACAAACTCGCCAAAACCCGGCCGATCGCCTGGTTTGAGCAGAATGTGATCTCGCGTGTACCATTTCCCAATCCCGGATTCATGCGCAATGTCTATCCCGGCTTCGTGCAGCTTACCGGCTTCATGCAAATGAATCTCGAACGGCACGTAACGGCGCATAACGAGCTCTTCCAAAATTTGGTGAAAGGCGACTGCGACAGCGTCGACCAACACCATATATTCTATGAAGAATATCTGGCGGTTATGGACTTGCCGGCGGAATTCTATCTCGACACCGTGAAGACGGTTTTTCAGCAGCATGACCTGCCGGACGGCAAAATGATGCATCGCGGCGAACGGGTCGATTGCGCTGCCATTACGAAAACCGCACTGATGACAGTGGAAGGCGAACGCGACGATATTTGCGGGTTGGGCCAGACGGAGGCGGCGCATGATCTTTGCGTCAATATCCCAATCGACGAGAAATATCATTACGTTCAGCCGGGTGTCGGGCATTATGGTGTATTCAACGGCACGCGTTGGCGCACCGAGATCCAGTCCCGTATTCGGGAGTTCATTCGCACAATCCAGTTCAAACGGATCACCGGAAATCAATCTGCGATGAGCCTGCCCTACCGCACCCTCGGGCAGGATCGAGAAAAAATCGTCGAATATACGCCGAGCGGATGAAAGCGCGCCACGCATCGCACGACCGGGGGCTGTATTTGGCGCTCTAACGCCACAAACCTATGTTAGATTATTAAGATATTAATTCGTGCGCTCGGGCCTGCCGGCGCCACGCGTTGGAATTGGCGAGTGAAACGAATTTGACACTTGAGCTTCCGTTGGTGTCAAGCTCATCCAAAACTGTCAAATTCATCAAGCTCACCTTGAAACATAGAGTTAGAGCGTAATCCGCAAAAGTGAAAACCGGTTTTGCGAAAAGATTGCGCCAAAACAAAAAGTTAGAGTCTCGTTCTGTTTCCAATAGAACTGATCAGGCTCTAGATTCGGCATAGCCACGGCGTCACCGCTCATCCGGGGCGCGTTATCCCAGGACTGGAGTGCAATGTCTCGTCTTCGTTTGGCTGTTCTATTCGCAGTTTTATTGTTGTATTCAGAAAGTGGCGCGGCGCAGGATGCGGATCGCATGCCCTTTTTTACTCGCACTGACGCCGAGGCTGCCATCAACCGGGCCTTGATGCTGTTGCCGAGGGTCAAATGCGGCAAGGAGCAATGCGCGCCTGCCACCACAGAAGAATTCGTCTCGCCGCCAGTCGAAGCTGGAGACGCCCGTGAGGCGCTGCTTGTCGGAGCGCGGTCGGCGCTTCTGAAATGGTGCGGTCTCAAATGGGAGGAACGCGCCTTCCCCATGATGATGCAGCAATTCCAGCAGCGCGGCATTCAGAATGCGCGCTCGCTCGCGATTCTGGGCATCATCCATAATGAGCAATTCGGCAAAGACTATGGGAATTTGCAAGCACTCAAGACCTGTGGCGAGGAGTTGCGCGCAAGCCTCGATGAGCAGCACCCGCCTTTGGAGTTGCCACCCTGGCAGCGTACCGTGAATAACGTGCTGCTCGACGAGTCAGTCGCCGATATGCTCCAGCGCGTGCTCGGGGAAATCGAAAAGTCGCGTTGCGGTCCGATTTTATGCGCTGCGGCGACGGATGACGAAAAGGCGAGCCCGCCAGTTACGATCGAACAGGCACGCCGTGCGATGCGCGTCGGCCTGTTATCGGGTACTGCGCAATATTGTGGCCTTGACTGGCAAAAGCGCGTGTTTTTTCCCTTCATGGCGATGCACCGGAACGGCTTGAAGATGTCCACGCGCCAGCTTACGATCGTCAGTATGCTGCATGGCACGATGCAGGGCTACATGTTCGAGACATACAAGAAGCGAGGCGAGCCGTGTACGGAGAACCTTCGCAGCAGCCTTGAGAAGCATTTGTCCAGATCCTGACCTTCAGATCGATAATGCAGTACTTTGTGCCAGATCTGTTCTGATGGAGTCCGGACGTGGCTCTAACTTTTTGTTTTGGCCTAATCTTTACGCAAATCCGGTTTCCACTTTTGCGGACTGCGCCAAAACGGTAAGTTAGAGCCTGATCCGTATTGATTCCATTAGAATGGATCAAGCTCTAGCACCTATCCGACGCTGCCGGACTGGAAAAGAGCCTGTTTGGCGGGATTGGGCGTAGAAGACGCCATCGGACGTCAGTCCAATCACCCTTTGCATATTCGACAAGGAACGGTCGCCCATGGCGTTTTTCGACTGGATATCCGAAAGCATGGTGGATGACGGAGACCGGCGCGCAGTCACCGTGGGATGGCTGCTAAACAACAAGAAAGCCGGTGTGCTGTTCGATGATCCGCAGCGCATAAGGTCGGCCGGGGGAAATCGCGAGCACGCCAAATCGGCGGCGCGCTGCCCCGCCGTGGTCAATCTGGAGAGCCGGTATTTCGTCGTCAAATGCCCGTTCGATATGCGGTTACGGTTCGAGCGCGACAGTGCTGGCAAGGCGCGCCTTAGAAATGCGGCGGGGGAGGCTAGTCCTGTACGCGCGAATAAGCTTTCCGAAATGGTCAAGCTCGTGAACGAGGTGGAATGGCGCTATCCAGACCGGCCCACCATCCAGATTCAAACGCCATATCTGTTTATCGCCGACGAACCCGTTTTCATCAGCCAGTTGCCGCCCTTTTTCGACTATCTCACGGACCCCTGGCCTGGAACGCTGTTCGGCGGCCGTTTCCCCTTGCATGTCTGGCCTCGCCCGCTGATGTGGGCTTTCGAATGGCGCGATCTGAAGAAAGAGTTGATCCTGAGGCGCGGCGATCCCTGGTTCTACGTTACTTTCGAGACGGTTCCGGCGGATCGGCCTGTTACTCTCGTTGAAACCGAAATGACGCCCGAACTCGAAGAGTATACGGCGCAGATCAATGGAGCGGTGAATTTCGTCAATCAGACATTCTCGCTGTTTAAAACCGCCGAGAAACGCCGTCCGAAAAAGCTTCTCAAACCTGTCGAGAGAGGCTAAACCTCACAGTCTGCCCCCCCTCCTTTGAGCTCATTGCGTTCGATCATGGCATTGCGATACGAAAATCGGCATGATGTCTACCTAATCCACGGTCGTGAGCATTTGCGCTAAAACTCGGCAAAAGAGGGCTTTGTGAGGCTTTGGCATATGGCATTGATCGCGCTTGTCGCCGGAGTAGGCGGGATCGCGATTTGGTTGGTCCAGGCGACGCAATCCGTCTCAACAGTCGCACCGCGGCGTGGAGATGCTGCCGAAATCGTCTATGCGAATGGGGTCGTCGAGCCGCGCGTCTGGGCGAAGGTGACATCACTCGTCCGTGAGCGAATTGTCGAGCAATGCAATTGCGAGGGCCAATCTGTGGAGCAGGGCGCACTGCTCGCCCGGCTCGACGACAGCGAATCGAGAGCCTCCTTGAAAGAGTTGGAGGCGCGATTGAGCCTTGCACGGGAAAATCTGACGCGCCTGACCATCCTGACCGAACGCCGGGCGGCCAGCCAGCAAGCGCTCGACCAGGCGCGGGCAGAAATGGCACAAGCGGAAGCGCTGATCGCAGGACAAAAGGCACGGCTGGAAACCTATGTTCTCAAAGCGCCGACATCGGGCGTTGTCCTGCGGCAGGACGGCGAAATCGGCGAAATCGCCGAACCTGGTGAGGTGCTGTTCTGGGTCGGGCAGCCGGAGCCCTTGCTCGTGGTCGCCGACGTCAATGAAGAGGACATTCCGCGCGTCGATAAAGGTCAGCGCGTGCTTCTTGGCTCCGATGCGTTCGCCGGGCGGGCGCTCGAAGGCGTGGTGGACAGCATCACGCCAAAGGGCGATCCGGTCACGAAGACCTACCGAGTGCGCGTCGGATTGCCTGGCGACACGCCTTTGCGCATCGGTATGTCTACCGATGTGAATATAGTCACACGCGTTGTAAAGAACGCCTTGCTCGTTCCAACAATCTGCGTGCGTGGCGATGCGGTCTTCATTGTCGAAAAGGGCAAGGCCAGACGGCGCGCTGTAAAAACCGGCATACACGGGCTCAGCGATATCAAAATCCTGTCGGGGATCAGCGACGATTCGCGCGTCATCTCGCCATATCCGGAGACGCTGGAAGACGGAGCGCGCGTCAGAACCGCGAAAGAGCAGCTCCAATGAGGCTCATTCTCGAAATCGCCTACACTCATATCGCGGGGCGCGGACGCCAGACTGCCGTCGCCATAATAGGAGTGGCGGTCGGTGTCGGCTTTTCCATCGCAATGGCCGCACTGATGCAGGGCAGCCAGAACGACTTCATCAAACAACTCGTCGATGTTATGCCCCATGTTCACATCACTGACGATCGGCGCGAACCCCCACGCCAGCCAGCCCAGGACATTTATGCATCGGTCGCTATATACGGTCTGCGGCCTAGGGACGATCGGCGCGGCATCATCAATTCTGCTGCGGCGTTAAGCTGGCTGGATGGCTGGGTGCCAGGGCGTTTTGCGCCGAGCCTGAGGACGCAA
>CAYVJO010000062.1:9593-10332 GCA_964451735.1 uncultured Hyphomicrobiaceae bacterium
TCCGGTATTCCGGGCGCGACGTTGGCGCGGCTATTATCGGCATCGAACCGCAAAGGGAAGCGGGCGTCTCGCCAATCATCGACGATTTCAGACAGGGCAGCTTCGCAGCCCTCTCCGCTGGGGGAAACAATATCCTTATCGGCGATGCGATGGCAGAGCGTCTTGGCGCAAAGCTTGGCGACACGATTGCTGCCGTTTCTTCAACTGGCTTGACACGCAATTTCAAAATCGCCGGGCTGTTTCATACCGGCACAACCGCGCGTGACGAAGGGGAAGCCTATGTTCTTTTGAAGAACGCGCAGATCCTGAGTGAGCGATCGAATGCGATCAACGAAATCCGCATCAAGCTCGATAATCCGGACGCCTCGCCTGAAGTCGCGCGCCGCGCGGAAGCCGAGCTCGGCTATAAGGCCGTTGCATGGCAGCAGGCGAACGAGTCGCTGCTCGAAGCCCTCATTGTGCGCAACGTAATCATGTACACCGTTGTCGCGGCCATCATGGTGGTCGCAGGTTTCGGCATCTTCAACATCATTTCCACGATTACCCATGAGAAGTCGCGCGACATCGCGATCATGAAGTCGCTCGGATTTCCTGAAAAAGACATGCGCCGGATATTCCTCGTGGAAGGTTTGGCGATCGGCGCGGCGGGGTCTCTCGCCGGATGGCTCGTTGGCTTTTTGCTGGTCTATTCGCTGTCGCAGGTCAAATTCGAATTGTCGGCGGGGGGGCAGGAAATCAC
>CAYVJO010000063.1:0-9089 GCA_964451735.1 uncultured Hyphomicrobiaceae bacterium
GGTGCGCAACAACCCGCATGCGGCCAAGGCCGTGGCGGTGCTGGTCAACAACATCATCGGCGCGGGCATCATACCGCGCGCCGCGAGTGGGGACGACGCGCTGGACCGCCGCCGCCTGCGGCGAGCGAGCGACGATCTGGCCGTGCCGCTGCAATTGCAGGTGCTGGAGGCCGACTTCCTTGACACCACCAAATCCGGCGCCATCCCGAGCAAGGCTTCCGCGCCTGCATGGGCATCATCCGGCTGGTCATAGCCGATCCCAGGCGAACGCATTGCCATCGGCTGCGCACTCTTGCCAAGCATCAACCATCGCCAGCCTCCACAAGCTGGCAACCTATGAATCACCATAAGCAAATTCTGGGAACCCAGAAAATACGCTTCTGCCAAAGGAGTGTTAGTGCATATAGCTGTCAGTTGGGGCCAATAAAAAGCTGCGTGGCCGGCAATGCAATGAATTCGCTGATGAAGGGCCGATGGGTGGCGGCGACCTTGTCGAGATCTACAGAGAGGTCCGGCGCGCGCTGCCGAAGATGTGGGAGAAGGATATCGATCCAGATCGCCATATTCGCGCTCCATTCCTGGCGATGGCCGGTCAGTGCTTCCAGGCCCGACGGATCGGTGAAAGCGTTCGCCGTAAAGCCGGCTATTTTGACAAGCTTCCTCTCTTGCGCAGCAGTGAGGGCAATACCATTACGGTCAGCCAGCGCGACCAAAATCGTCAGGGGGACCAGCGCGAAGTTCTGATAATGTAGCGAGCGGCGCCCACGGCTGAGCTCCCGAGGAAGGCTCCCATCGGGCAAGGCGGCCCCCAGCGCGGAGCGCAGAACGGTCATCGACCATTCGAATTTCCCCCGATCCTGAAGGTGAACCGCCATCAATCCGACAGCAGCCCCCGCCCAATAGAGGTGGTTGCTGTTCCCGTCTAGCCAACGGTCTTTCGGGTCCCGTGTATGCAAGGGTGGCGTGAACTCAGCAACGATCTCATCGGAAAGGCGCGACAGCCAGGCATCGATTATTTGTCTCTCTGGATCCGGCAAAGATCCGGGCTGTGCTGCGATAGCATAGGCATTTGCAAACCCAACCCCGCTCCAAACGCCGATCAGGATCGCCTGGCGGTGGCCTTTGGGGTCGTTATCCTTGAGGTTCCCAAGCAGTGCGCCGGCTTTAGCCCAAACCGAGAGCTGGCTGTCGATACAGTGGGCAGCGCTGCGGTCGCCTGGAATGGCGATAGCCTGCTCAATCAAGCGGGTCAGTCTCTTTGCGACCGCCTGTGTTGGCCAAACGCGCTTCGTGTAAGCGGACATTGCCGCCCTGTCGATTTCCGACTGTGTCTTGTGGGGCTTATAGAAGGTGAACAGCCGCGACATGTCGATCATTGGCGCTATTGGCGTGGGGCATGGCCTGTATTCGCCAGATTGCGCTGTTTGAGTGGCGGTCTTTGCTGGAGGCTCGAACATATATTGCAGGCGGGGTTTGGTACTGCTTGAGCCGGTCGCAATCCCTGTCGCTGCTAAGGGCAATATGCCAAATAAATATGATGAAAGCCCCAATAACAAGTACGAGAGGGAAGACATGGTTTGACCTATCGATGTCCAAGAAGAGCAGAAGAACGTATCGAAAAGCCTCGTTGCGCTGACTTGCGGGGCATCAAGAACGACAAGACCGTCGCGCAGTGTCGGCTTCAGGGGGTTAGCAAGAAAACACCGCTTCAAGATTTCGCTCGGAGCGCGCTCCGACTGCGGGCAAGCGGGTTGCCACTTGTTCGCGCAGTTCTTCCCGGCATCCGATTGCTGTTGCGCAAACCTTATAGAAAACCTGCGGGTTCATTGCCTCATCGGGTTGAATGACAAAGTTGCGAGACAATCCGAAATGCTCGAAGAGTCCAATGAATTTGTCCTGGTAATCGACTACAACGACCGGAACGCCGGACCCCAGCGCACCGATAGCTAAATGCATCCTGCCCGTGAAGACGAGATCACAACAGGATGCTGCGAACTTGATTTCAGAAGAGCGATCGAGATTTGCGGTAAGGCAAACCCGGTCGTCCAAATCGGTTCCAGCAAGGACTTTTTTCAGAAGCTGCAAATCACTCTGACCACTTTGGCGAAAGTCATGCGGTATTAGAAGCACGCTTGCATTGCTCTCATTAACGAGCCGAACGGCAACCGCCGTCGCTGCTTGAACGAATGCCTCTAGCTTTGCTGGATTTCTGTCAGGCACGAGCATGGGATGGATATTCAAACCGCAGATAACACGACCCGATGCGCGTTGCCGCTCGATCCAACACGCGATCTCCCTGGTTGAGTTGGACGTTGTCGGCTGGAGCAGGAAAGCTGCGTCTGTTACCATCTTTCCCGGATTTCTGGATATTGCGCTGAAGCGCTTAAAAGAGGCTGGATCACGAATGCATATATCCAAGCCGTGGGATACGCATCGACGGAGAAAAAATCTCGTCGCTAAGGTCGCGGTGCTGTTGAACGAACAGCCGCCAATGATTGATATTTTCCCCTGCCGTGAAAACAGATCGGCCGTCATCCAGAGACGTAGAGATGTCACTGTTGAATAATATCCGTCCATTACGTCAGCGCCGATCACAAATAGCGCATCGAACGCTGACAGTTCCCGCATGACCCTTGAGAGCTTCCAAGGCTGCCGCCAGATTGGTAGACACTCGACCTCCAGCGTTTTGAGGAGCTCTGGTGGGTCTATCGCCGCAATTGCAAGCGCAACCCGGCAAGTGGGCATGTGGCGGCGGATACGCTGCACGACGCCCACGATCATGGCTTCATCGCCTTTTGAGCCAAGAGGATCCCGAGCGTCTGCGGTCAAAATCACAATGCTTTCGATAGGCTTCGACGTATGCCCGTCTCTCTTGGACGCACTAAGATGAATCGCCCACTGCGCGAACATTGCTGGCGTCCTTATTGCGACCCTTACGCGCTCACGTACAGTTTTTTGTTTTCCTTCAACGCTCGCCATTATTGATTTTGCCTTTCACATTCCCTTGAAATGATTTGATGACCGTCTTTAGGCCGCGATAGTCAAATATCGCTGCAGCGGCTAAATAAGTTAGCGTTCCAATGGCTCCGAGTATCGCAAGCTTGGAGAGAGCTGCGGGAACTGCCTCCGCCAAGCTAGTGCGGGCGAAATATATCGCTGTATAACTAACAAGGGCAGCGAGTATAAATGGTATACATATTTTTAAAGTATAAACTAAATTAATTTTAGTGACATATGACAATGTAAAAAAGCTAATCGGTGAAATCAAAGCCATGGTCAATACATAAGCTGAAACCATTTCATTTATCGTTTCGTAATTCGGAACGAGTAAAACGATTAATGAAAGTAAAGCTTTGATTGCAAGTATTAAAGTCGATATTCCAGGCCTTCCTATGGCGATAATTGCTGTCCCACAAAGAAATTGGATTGACTCGATTGCGCTCAGAAGTGAAACCTTTGAAAGGACTACATCACTTCCAGCACCATTACTTCCGTATGCAATCCATGTCAGCTCTGGTGCGAGCGCGGATAAAAGTGCAAAAAAGGGCATGATTGCGACAGCTGAAATCTGTGCAGTCCGATAGAAAGCCTCTGTGAATTCTACGCTTTCAGCGCCTAGGCGAGAAAAGTTGGCGAGCGACACATCTATGGTCACAGCCGACAACATTTGCATTAATACTGCATTTATTCGGTTTCCCATTAAAAATATTGCTAGAATAGCTGGCCCAAAACAACTCGCAATGATTAATTCTATGCTTCGGCCTGATATAAAGCTAAGTATCTTCCCAAAAAATATTTTAGCGCCGAATTTACTGAGAGATATGGCGTCATTCATGTCAACCGTAAGCTGCGGACGCCAATCCGCTCCTCGCCAAACAAGAATTGCATTGAGAACGCCCATTACAATGAACTGGACAATAAGGCTAAGAACGCCGAAACCGGCTAGAGCCATGGCAATCCCGATAATGCCGCTGACGCCTGTTGCAATGAGGGCTCTTATTCCAAGCCAGCGGAATTTAAAGTTCCGCCTCATTACAGCCTGTGGAACGTAAGACATGGAATTTAGAACAACGCCGAAAGCAACTGGAACGAGAACGACCGCCAAGCCCGGCGCGGCAAGAGCCCGTTCGATCGCCGGCGCTGCCGCCCATAATGCGGAGCACATTAAAAGAGCCAGGATCAGATTTATCCAGAGTGCCGTGGACAAAAGCCTGACATCGACCTTTTTGCGTTGAACGACGGCGTCGCTAACGCCATTTTCCGCGAAAATTTCAGCAAGCGCGATGATTGCGGCCGCCGAGGCGAAAAGACCTAGCTCAGCGGGAGGAAGGATGCGCGCCAAAACGACAAACACAGCAACTGACCCAAGCCGAACGCCCCAATTGCGAACGGACGACCAGAAGACGCTTGAGCGGAGGTTGGGGGTAACGGGAATATCCACGGCAATATACTTATGTGGTTGTAAAATTGTTTACAGGACAACCTTAATGGCGTATTCCATTGACATGATCAGTCAGACAAAGCAAACAAAAAATATAAATTTATGTACATAATTTGTTTTCAGAATAACTTCTTATAAATATAGAATTTACCAGTATAGTGATTTTATGAGTTAAATTTTTGAAAAACAAATATTACGATGTTGCGTTTTTGATTGACCATCTTCCAGTTCAAACTGTCGGAGGGTCTTCTGCTTATAATGGCGCTATCCTTGACGCCGTAATGCGGCTTGGGTTGAAAGTGTTTGTCCTCATTACGGGGCGGCGCCTGCCTGGTTTGATCTTTTCTTCACCGGCAACGCAAAAAGACGCTGTAGATTTTGGCTTCATTCATGCAGGAGTGGTTGGATTTGGATTGTTCTCAGTTAACAGTTGGGGATCATCCGCGCGTGTATTGAAGCGTCACTTGGGCGGTCTTTACCCTGCTGACAGGTCACCCAGCCCTGTTGTCCAGATTGAGCGCTTGCCCGACAAGAGCGAAATAAGGCGGGCGCATGCGATTCTGGATCGCATCGTGCCGTCAATCGTCTTTGTGGATACGATCTTTCGGGATGCATATGTGGAGAATCGGTTCACTCCAGAGCAGCGGATTCTGGTCGCACACGATGTTTTCCATGAGCGTGTCGCATCTTTCGAGGCCAACGGCTATCGCGTTACGCCTAGGATCGGGCCCGAAGAAGAACGTATTCGACTATCGCGCTATTCAGACATTCTGGCAATCAGCGATCACGATGCGTCCGTCCTTCAACGTCTCGCGCCACAGGCACGTGTAAGAACGCTCTTCCCTGTCGTAAAGCCTACGAGCGCCGCAAAGCCGAATTTCACCAGCGGCCGCGTTCTGTATTTGGGAAGTGCGGCTCATCACAACATTGATGGATTGAGATGGTTCCTTGAGAAGATTTGGCCAAACATTCTCAAGCAGCGCCCTAATACATTTTTAGATGTTGTTGGCTCGATTGGTTCGATTCTATCCCCCGCAACCAACGTTATTGTTCATGGGCGTGTTGATGAACTCGGCGCGATCGCCGGCAACGCCGCATTTGCGATTAATCCAGTCAGAATGGGCAGCGGGATTAAAATCAAAATGGTAGATTACTTTAATCTCGGTCTGGCTTGTATCACGACTTCTAGTGGAGCATTGGGTTTTCCGTCAGGGGCGCGTCCATTCGTGGTGCAAGACGATGAGAACGGTTTCGCTCAGGCGGTTCTACAATGGCTGGGAGATCCAAAAAGGTGTGAGGCGATGTCCCGTCTCGCCCGAGACTATGCAGGACATTTTTCCACCACAACATTGGATCGGATCATCAGCGAATTGATTGAAAGTAAACTTACTTACGTTGGAAATAGTTTTGTCCAACATTTACCGCTGTCATTCAAACGGGCTATATAGAGAACGATGTCTTTTCGTATATCATTTCAGATTTCTTATATCCTTTTTATAATTAATATTGGAAACGTTCTGAGTATTCCTGCTGCAAATCTGATTGAAAAAGGCGTGTTTCTTTTGTCTGCTGTGATTTTCATCATGACCAGAATGGTGGATAAATTTATAATTATAATTACTGCATTTTTGATAGTAATAATTTTTATTCTCTCATCACTATCAAGTTATCCTGATTTTGAATGGTTTATATTCATCAATGCATTGAATCAAATCGTAATCATTTTTGCCCTACTGGCTGGCTTTCCTACAGAAAAGGACCGTGACGCTATTTTGCGAACAGCCGCATGGCTTCCTGCTGGAAGCGTAATGCTTGGAGCTTGCTATCAGGTCGTTGGTTTGCGGGAGATGTTCGGTCAAGAATTTTCAACAGGCATATATCGTTATCAAGCGTCATTGATACCAGCCTATTTATCCGGGCTAGCAATGTGCGGGGCTTTCGCAGCTTTACAGATAGCTCTGGCAAAACGCTCAGTTTACATGTGGCTTGCTCTGTTTAACCTGATTATCCTGCTTGCAGCAGGCGGGCGCGCAGCGCTGGTCGTTGCGCTCGTGACCTGCGGGGCTTCGCTACTGCTAAAAAAAGATGTGCCATCAAGTCGGAAAATTCTTTTTGGCCTTTCCGGCTTAGCGCTTTTCCTGATGATTTTGACGCTTTTCTGGGAGCGTGTAGCAACCCGCTTCACATCCAGCGGCGCGAATGGGCGCGATCTGATGTGGCAATATCTACTTGAGTTGGCTGAACAATACCCCTGGACTGGAATCGGTTTTGGCCATCAATATTTTGCAGTCCCGCGTGATGTCTACATTCTAGTTGGATCAGCTGCAGCGCATAATGACTATGTGCGTCTTATAGTTGAGATGGGTTATGTGGGCATGATTGCTTTCTATGTTCTGTTCAGTGCTGTGATATTGCGCATATTGACCCGCAAATGGATGCGGGCCGATCTAACGATACTGGTTGCTTTCGCTGGTTTTCTACTCATGTCCCGCACTGACAATGCGCTTGCTTCTCCTTCTTACTTTCCAATCGTTTTTCTGGCTGCACTATCCAGCATTGCCTATCCAAAAAAGCTTATTCAAGCAGGTGGGCCTATGCCCGCCCCTAGTCTCGCAATAAACATGCACTCGAAGATGTCCCGCCGCCATCGATTGCGCGCAGGCGCGAATCTATAGTTCTGAAAGCAAATCACGGCAACAAGTTTTTAAATAAATTTCAGTGAAAGAAATGCCTTCCCTTAATCAGTTCTTAAAAGTTCAAAGATTTCTAGTCGCTACGCGTAGACATTACTTTGTGCGCATATGGGGGATGAACATTCATCCAACCGTCGTCATATCTCTGAGCGCAAAACTCGACTTGACGAATCCTAGGGGTATTTTCATTGGCGAACATACATATGTTGCCTTCGGCGCAGCGATCCTTAGCCATGATATGATCCGTGCTCTCAAGACCAACACCCGGATCGGGGGATATTGTTTCATAGGCGCAAGAAGCATTATCTTGCCTGGGGTCACCATTGGTGATCACAGTATCGTTGCTGCTGGATCTGTTGTTACAAAGGATATACCATCGGGTTGCATAGCAGCTGGCAATCCAGCAAGAATAATCCGAAAAAATATTAAAACCCTAACATTCGGTCGACTGAAATAAATTCAGCCTATTTTTTACTAAGATGATAGATATGCATCAAATTCAAAAATTTTTATTGTTTACAACTAGTGATATGAGATCTGAGCGATCAGAAGAACTATCCCGATTGTTGGCATCCTTAGATAAGATTCGCCAATACGGGGTCAAGGTCGAACTTTCTCTCTTATTGCAACGCCATCGACCTGAGCTTAACACATCGAACTATTGCGCCTTCCCTCAATGGATCGATATTTATGCCCAAGAAGAACGGATGCCATTATCCTGCGCGCGAAACCAGATGTTGAATGCAGCTGCTGAGAAAGGGGCGCTGAATAACTCTGTGATCGTAGCCTTCCCTGACGATGATTGCTGGTATCTGCCGGAAGCAATGAAATATATTTTTCGTTCTTTTCAGCAAGATGAACAACTTGATTTTCTATTTTGTCGCTACGCGTCACAACCTACCCCATTGATAGGTAATCCACGTATATACAAACCGAAATTGCAAGAGGTTGTTTCACGCGCATCGTCAAACACAATCTTTTTACGAGGTGATCTTGTAGGCAAACTTGGTGATTTTCAAGAAGATCTTGGCGTAGGGACATCTTTAAATGGTGGCGAAGATACGGATTATGCGATACGGGCTTATCTTGCGTCTCGCAAAACACTTTTTCTGAACAATGCAATCATTGGCCATAGAGATATGGATCGCAAAATACGCAACAAATATTTCGCAGGATCATTCGTCGCTATAAAACGAAATTCTAAATCAAATTTTCAAGTAAAGATCGCCCTTGTGCGGAAACTGGTAGCAGGTGTGTTATTCCTAATTTCTGGGCAGCTTGATCTTGTGACGTTCAAACGCGCATTAAAGAGCTAATATTGTCATACTTACACAAAAAGAGCCATTTTAGAGCACGTCTATGGAAAACGGAATCGGATTGAGGATTCCCTTTCCTGATTACCCCGATGTTTCCGCTTCAATGATGGTTTGGCGGGGCTGGGGAGCCGTTTTAGCGGCGACGCTAGCGAGCCGGTCAACCATCTTGTTGAGTTCGAAACGGCGGTTGAAGCGATATTCGTAAGCGGCCAGATAGCGTGCGGCGTGTTTGGGACGACAGGAACGGCATGTGCCTGTGATGGCGCTCTTGATGTTGCCGAGGCTGGTGTTGATTCCTTTGAATTCGGACAGCACGGGCCGTCCGCCGCCTGTGACGACAGCGCGGTGTTTCATCCCCGCCTCGGCCACGGCGGCAAAGCAGGCAAGCCCATCGCTCGCGACATTCGTTCCAGGCTCGATGTTCTGGGCGGCATAGGTCTTGATCTCCCGGCTGGTGAAGCCGGAGACAAACCGCAACTGCGCATAAACGGGTTTGTCCTTGCGCGTCTCAATAGCAATGACGAAAGGGGTCTTGTTCGCCGCCCCACGCCCGCGTTTGCCCGGCTTTTCTCCGCCCAGATAGGCGTCGTCGAGCTGAACGTCGCCCTTTAGTTTGTAGGTCTGGTTGCGCTGGCGCAT
>CAYVJO010000063.1:9099-10265 GCA_964451735.1 uncultured Hyphomicrobiaceae bacterium
ATCGGCCGCTTCAGTGAGGGATTATTGCTCCGGCTTTTACAGTAGGTCTGGTTGCGCTGGCGCATGGTCTCCATAAGCTTCTGCTTGATCAGCCAGGCCGTGTCCCATTTCACCCCGAGCTGACGTGCCAGCTCAAGTGCGGCAATGTCGTTCTTGCTCTGTGTCAGGAGATAAATGGCGAGAAACCATTTGACCAGTGGCGTGCGCGATTTGTGGAAGATGGTTCCGGCCTTGGCGGTTGTCTGCGCCCGGCAGGCTGAGCATTGAAAGAGCCGCCGGGGTCTGGCATAGCTGAACTTCCACCCACCGCATTTCGGGCAGACAAAGCCCTCAGGCCAGCGCATCCGGATCAATGCTGCATGGCATTTGTCCTCTCGCCCGTATTCGGCGTTGAACTCTAAAAGACCAAGCCCTTTCTGAAATTGCACCGGATTGCGGGCCATCGTCCCCTCGCCAAGCTTGTTTATGCATATATGGCAATGGGTTGGATGATTTTGGAGGGGATATCGGGGTAATCAGGTTCCCTTTTGTAAGCCGCAAGAGCATTGAGCAATGATCTTCGCAGCCGCATGTTGGCGGCGTCAGCCGATGAGTTATCGGCCAAATGGGCGACAATAGCCTTGATAGCGAGCGCACGGCAAGATCAGTTGTCTGCCGCCAACAGGGGCGGCGCGACAACTCGCGTCTGGATGCGTATGAAGCTTTCATCGTGGGTCTGATCGAGGCTTCAAAGGCTATCACGCTCAACGTGATGGTCTCGCGCCTTCTTGACGGACAGGGTGTCCGGATTGGCCGAAGCGGCCTTGATGTCTGGCTGCGCAAGCGGGCCTGGGCGTTCAAAAAGGACCGCACACGCATTGGAGCAGGAACGGGCAGATCACATGAAGCAGCGTCAGGACGGATTCGACGGCCAGTTTGATCTCGATCCGGCACGCCTTGTCTTCATCGATGAAACGGGCTTGAGCACGAAAATGGCCCGGCTGCGCGGGGGATCACTACGCGGCGAACGTCGCCGCTCCGCCATTCCGCACGGACATTGGAAAACCACCACCTTCACGGGTGCGCTCAGGCTTTCCGGCATGACCGCGCCGATGATGCCCGACAGCGCAATGAACGGTATGGTGTTTCGGGCTTATGTCGAAACGGTGCTGGTGCCAACGCTTGCC
>CAYVJO010000064.1:0-10178 GCA_964451735.1 uncultured Hyphomicrobiaceae bacterium
CGACCAGATCAACAGCTATAAAGCGGGCCTGATCCTGCTGGCGGCAGCGCCATGTACCGCGATGGTTTTCGTCTGGAGCAACCTATCCGACGGGGAGCCCCATTTCACGCTCAGCCAGGTCGCGCTCAACGACGCGATCATGGTCGTCGCCTTTGCGCCCATCGTAGGGCTTCTGCTCGGCATCTCTGCGATCACGGTTCCTTGGGATACGCTGATGCTGTCGGTCGGTCTATATATTGCCATTCCGGTTATCATCGCGCAGATCCTGCGCACCCGGCTTCTGGCGTCGGCTGGCGAGATTGGTCTTCAACGCGTTCTCGCCACGCTTCAGCCGTTGTCTCTGGTCGCGTTGCTGGCCACGCTCGTACTGCTCTTCGGCTTCCAGGGCGAACAGATCATCGCGCAGCCTCTCATTATCGCGCTCCTTGCCGTGCCTATCCTCATTCAGGTCTATTTCAATTCCGGGCTCGCCTATCTGCTCAACCGCGCGACGGGCGAGGCGCATTGCGTTGCGGGTCCCTCAGCGCTGATAGGAGCGAGCAATTTCTTCGAGCTGGCGGTCGCAGCCGCGATCAGCCTGTTCGGCTTCTCCTCGGGCGCAGCTCTGGCGACGGTGGTCGGCGTGTTGATCGAGGTTCCCGTCATGCTCTCGGTCGTGAAGATCGTTAATTCCACCAAGGGCTGGTATGAACGAGGCGCGGCCGTTCAGCACAGCGGAAAAGCCGCTATCCCAGCGGAATGAAGGTTGCAAGTTTCTCTACAGCCTGGCTATGCGAGCTAAATGGCGGCCTGTAAGTCTGGCCGTCATTCGTTTAATCAATATGATTTAAGAAAAAATGTAAAAAATAGACAAAATACTCTTATTCTTATTATAATTTTTTATAATTATTTTCAAAAAGTATCTTTTTGTACAACAAACGTCTTGTTACAGCTAACCAAAGATTTTCTATTCACAAGTATACTTGCTGAAAATATGCTCCGCAAAATGTGAAAAATGTTATTGACCAATCCTATCGCTCAGGCCTGTCCCGACGGCATTATCGTTGTGGAGGACAGCGGCAGGATTTGCGATTTGAATCTGGCCGCGGAAACGTTGTTCGGCTGGCCGCGCCCGCTCCTCATCGGCAAGATGATCGACTGTCTTTTCCCGGATGAAACCAGCCGGACAGACGTTTTTTCCATCAAGACCCCGCCTGTCTACACGGGCTGCCCCGATCTCAAGCAAGGCTGGCGGCCCGTCGAGGCGCGGCGTCTGGACCGAGTTCCGCTATGGCTGGAAAGCCATGCCGCGCAATACACATCCGATGGAATGACGCTTTCGGCCATTTTCTTTCGCGCGCGGCAAGGGACCCAAGGCGCGGCTATCCGTGTAGCGCCGGCCATGGGCAAGGAACGGCGCACGACCGCGCATGATGGGGCTCTGCTCGCTCTTGCCGCTGAACATGCGAGCGACAGCATGATCATCTCCGATGCCGCAGGCTTTACCATCTGGGTCAACGCCGCCACCGAGCGCCTGACCGGCTACAAATCTGGCGAGATGATCGGCAGAAAGCCAGGGCACATCCTCCAGGGACCGAAGACCGATCAGAATGTGGTGGTCCAGATATCGCGGGCAGTGGAGGCGGGATTTGCGCTACGCTGCGACATTCTCAACTATAGAAAGTCAGGCCAGCCATATTGGGCGGAGTTGACACTGTCGCCGATCGCCGGACCGGATGGCCGCGTGCGGAATTTCGTGGGTGTATCCCGGGATGTCAGCCTCGTGAGGCAGGGAACGCAAGCGGTCGATGAGGCAAGGCGCGCCGCCGAACGCGCGGAACAGCGTCTGATGACCGCGATCGATGAAATGTCGGAAGGCTTCGTCATCTATGACGAAAATGACCGTCTCGTCATGACCAATGAAGCCTATCGCAGATTACGGGTCGAGGATGCCGATATTCTTGTGCCAGGCATAAGTTTCGAAGATATCGTGCGCATCTCTGTCGAACGCGGCCATTACGACACGCTTGGTCAGGCCCCGGAGGCGTGGATCGCCGATCAGGTCGCAAGCCGCCGCGCGAGCGAAAGGTCGGAGACGATGGTGCGTTTCTCTGACGGCCGATGGATGCTGCGGCGGGAGAGGCGAACTCCGCATGGCGAGATGGTCGGCATAAGATCCGATATCACTGCGTTCAAGCAGCATGAGGAAATGCTTGAAAGGGCGCGCGAAAAGGCCGAAGCCGCCGATCAGGCCAAGACCGAGTTCATAGCAAATGTCAGTCACGAACTGCGTACACCGATCAACTCCATAATGGGATTCAACGAACTCCTTCTGGCGAGTGGTCTCAAGCCGAAACAGCGGAAATGCGCTGAGATCATCAAGGCGTCCTCGGAGCACCTGCTGCACCTCGTCAACAACGTCCTCGATCTATCTAAAATCGTCAGTAAGAGCATGGAGCTTGAACCGCAGGTCTTCGATCTGCGCGCTTTTCTTCGCGAAACGGTCCTGTCGCTGAAACCTCTTGCGGATGCCAAGAACCTCACTCTGTCCTTGCGTATCAAACTGCCGAAATCATGTGCGGTATGCGGTGATCGAGGCCGCATCGCACAGATCCTCATCAATCTGATCGGCAATGCGATCAAATTCACCGCCCAAGGTACGGTTGAAGTCGGCGTTTCCGCTTCAAATGGTGGCTATCGTTTCAAAATCGCCGATACAGGCGCAGGGATAGCCGAGGATAAGCTTGATACAATTTTTCAGCGCTTTGCGCGCATCAAGTCGGTTTCATGTGCCGATCAGGGCGCAGGGCTCGGCCTTGCGATCACAAAAAGTCTCGTCGAGCTCATGAATGGCACAATCAGCGTAACAAGCACGCCCGGCCATGGCTCCGTCTTCACGGTCTGGGTTCCCTTAAACGCTCCTGCCAAACGGGTTGTGCCTAGCCCCGCTCCATCCCAGGATATGGATCACGAAGGCGAATGCGGGCAGATCGCTAAAATTTACGATGTGCTTGTCGCCGAGGATCATCCGTTTAGCCAGATTCTAATACGCGAAATCCTGAAATCCATAGGATGCCGGATTACGCTCGCCGAAAACGGCCAGCAGCTTCTCGATACGCTCAATGTAGCGGACTTTGATCTCATCATCCTTGACAATCAAATGCCTCTTGTCACGGGAGAGGAGGCGATCGAGCGGATACGCCAGCGGACAGACTGGAAAATGCGGTTGCCGATCATCGCCCTTACCGCGAGCGCCTTACCCGAAACCGAGCGGCGCTATGCCGATCTCGGTGTGGACGCTTTCATAACAAAGCCGCTCAGCGTCGAGACTGTCATCAAATCGGTGAAGCGGCATGCCAGCGCGGGCCGTAGACTTCGCGAGACTGCGCGTTGACGGCTGGCATTCATTCCGCCCGGCCGCTCGGCAAGCGATCCGAAGCGTGTATCTGTCCATCACAGGTTCAAAGCGTTCGGACCAATAGATACCTCTCATATAGAGCGTAATCCGCAAAAAGCAAAACCGGTTTTTCAAAAAAATATTCCAAAACAGTAAGTTAGATCCTTAACCTCACCCCATCAGAACGGCTTAGTCTCTCGCTCATTCAAGCGTCAGCGTGAGCCGGCCTGCCCGATAGCAATCGGTCGCTAAGTACCCGTGTTTCTCCCGGGACATGGTCGCAGACATATGTCAGGCAAGTACCAAGCGCGGTGATACGTCGCACTCTGCCTTGCCTGCTTTTGAGCGAGAGCAAAGCCTGCGCTGAACCCTCGTGAAGATATGGCTGGAACTGAATGTGAAAATGCGACGATCCTGCCCGGAATTACGGAAAAGCAGAAAGCGCCCGGTGTCTGTCTGGCGCAATACAGGCTCCGTGTCAGCGGCTAAACGCTGCGTTTGCAGGATGGAAAATCCCGTTTGAGTTTGATGAAACGTCCAATCTGTTCTATATGACATGCAATCCTGGCTTAAGCCAATGTGTTGGATACGATTATGAGCAATTACACAGAGGAAACGGTTCTCTCCGTACAACATTGGACGGACAGCCTGTTCAGCTTTACGGCGACGCGCAATCCTTCTTTCCGCTTTGTGAATGGTCAGTTCACGATGATGGGTCTTGAAGTGAACGGCAAGCCACTCTTGCGCGCTTACTCGATGGTCAGCACAAATTATGACGAAGAACTGGAGTTTTTTAGCATAAAGGTGCCGGACGGGCCGCTGACCTCGCGCCTCCAGCACATCCGGGAAGGTGACCGCATCCTTGTGGGCAAGAAACCGACCGGCACGCTGGTTCATGATAATCTGCTGCCTGGCCGCACCCTGTATCTGCTCTCTACCGGAACTGGCCTTGCGCCCTTCATGAGCATCATTCGGGATCTTGAAACCTATGAGAAATTCGAAAAAGTCGTTCTCGTACATGGTTGCCGCCAGATCGCTGAACTGGCTTACGGGGAGAAGATCACCCAGGCGCTGCCGAACGACGAATATCTAGGCGAGTTGATCCGAGAGAAGCTGATTTACTACCCGACGGTTACCCGAGAACCATTCCATAATCGAGGACGGGTGACGGATCTCATCGCGTCGGGCCAGCTCTTCAATGATATCGACATGCCGTCGTTCGATCCCGCAACAGACCGCGCCATGCTCTGCGGCAGCCCGCAAATGCTGGACGACATGAAAAAAATTCTCGAAAGCCGCGGCTTCATAGAAGGCTCCAGCGGCAAGCCCGCAAGCTATGTTGTCGAGAAAGCCTTCGTGGAGCGTTGATCCGTCCTTGCACACTCGTCCAAACTCATCTCCTGGCGAGCTGGCGCAAGGCTTTCAGCAAATGGCCTTGAGACGCTTTGAATTCGTCGAGGATCGAGAAATGATGATGGCCGTCCAACGGCAACGGCCTGACGTCCATTTCATGCGCCCGGCAGGCATCGATGAATTCAGCCGATTGCCGTTGCAGTTCTGGGAGTTCGAGGTCTCCATACGATACGCAGACCGGTATTGAACGCCCTGGCAGCCGCCTTGCCGGACTGAGTGTCTGGATCTCCTTTGGGGTAAGCTGAAGCGCGTCATTCAATTCCCCAAGCGCAATCGGCTCCAGGTCGAAAATCCCGCTGATGGCGAGCACTGCTGACACCGCCGGATGATCCATAAGGGAAGCCGCAAGATGGCCCCCAGCCGACCAGCCTCCAACGATGATCTTGTCGCCGTGGAAGCCGAACTCGTTAGCGCTCTTGCCGAAGAACGTTAATGCGGTGCGCATTTCCTCGACGATGACAGTAAGGCTTGCCTCTGGGGCAAGGCTGTAGCCGAGCGTCGCGACATTGAACCCGACCGTCAGGGGCCCCTCCGCGATAAAGGCGAACATATCCTTGTGATTACGCTGCCAATAGCCGCCATGAATAAAAATGAAGAGCGGCGCGTTCTCCCGTCCACATGGGAAATAATCAAAGAACGTGCGGGCCGCACTCCCGTAACGGACATTCAACTCGGCGTCTTTGAGCGCTCGGATACGCACGCTTTTCTTGCGCCATTTTTCAAGCCAATCGGGACTGTCCGGCACTGCCGCGCCATTGTTGTAAGCCGCGCTCAGATAGGCGCGACTCATGCCGCGATAGACGGTCGCTCCAAAATCCGCAGCCATATTGAGCCCTTCAGCAGATAATCGGTGGCGGCGCGCACCCTGTCGAAACCCGATTGTACAAGAATTCATCAGGAACACGTAACGCCGGAATAGACTGCCACAGCTTTCCAGCCGAGCAAAGCGCGGTCCGTAAGATGGGCATAGCGCAAGCCAGCTAAAGGGCAACGCAGCGTCTACAGGACGTTCAACGGCACTTTCAGATAACGCACGCCATTATCATCGGCTGAGGGCAACCTGCCAGCACGGATATTGACCTGTATTGCTGGGATGATCAGACGTGGCATAGCGAGCGTCTGGTCCCGTGCGGTGCGCATCCGCGCGAATTCGTCCTCGGTTACGCCATCGCGGACATGAATATTATGCGCCCGTTCATCCGCGACCGTGGTCTCCCAGCGGATCTCGCGTCCATCCGGCCCGTAATCATGGCACATGAACAGCCGCATCTCACTGGGAAGGGACAACACCTTTTTGATCGACCGGTACAACTCGTGCGCATCGCCGCCTGGGAAGTCCGCCCGCGCCGTGCCACCATCGGGCATGAATAAAGTGTCGCCGACGAACGCCGCGTCGCCAATGACATGCGTCATGCAGGCCGGCGTATGGCCCGGCGTGTGCATGACGAAGGCGGGCATCGTGCCGATCCGATAGCGTTCGCCCTCACGGAACAGCCTATCGAACTGGCTGCCGTCACGCTGAAATTCCGTACCCTCGTTGAAAATCTTGCCGAAAACGCTCTGCACAAGAATAATATTTGCGCCAATGCCGAGTTTTCCGCCGAGCGTGTCCTGGAGATAAGGCGCGGCCGACAGGTGATCGGCATGGGCATGCGTTTCAATGAGCCATTCGACCGATAAGCCGTTCTCCCGTACAAATGCGACAATCTTGTCCGCGGAATCATGGGTGATCTGGCCTGCGGCATAATCCAGGTCCATGACAGGATCGATGATGGCGCAGGCGTTCGACTGCGGGTCTTTGACAACGTAGGAGATGGTATTCGTGTCAGCGTCGAAGAACGCCGTCACAACGGGGCGAACACTCATCTCGATAGGATAGGCTCTAAGGATTGACGTTTCTTCAGACACAGCATTATTCCTGCATAAGCGGTCTAGATAAAATCATCTCATACATAGCAGAAATTCAGAGCATAATTTCAGGCGCGGTCTTTTATTGCTCATGACAATGGAAAACAGCCTGAGACATGGACCACTGTGAGAAGATGCTGTTGCTCGAACATATATGGTGTGCTTCTGTCAAGACATGACTGCTTCGGAGGACAAGCTGCTCGCCGCCGCGCGAGGCCTGGCGGGGGATCTCGCGCGCCATCTCGATCTCGATTTGTCGGTCAGATTGTGGGATGGCAGCCTTGTGCCGCTCGGCTCGCATAGCGAAAACGGCCTGGCCATAACCATTACCTCGCCCGGCGTGATTTCCTCGCTCCTTCGCCGCCCGACCCTGGACCGGCTGATCCATCATTATGCGCACGGCCAGATCGGCTTCGAGGGTGGCACGCTGATCGAAATCGGCGCGTGCCTTGGCGATGGCGGCAGCCGCAAACGCTTGAGAACGATCAGCAAGCGCCGTCTTCTCAGCCATCTCTGGCCATTTCTTCTAGCTCCGGCAGACAAGCCGAGCGAGACGCGCCGCTATACCGGCGATGCGGATGGAGCCAGCCGGGCGCAGCGTGAAAACCGCGATTTCGTCCAATTTCATTACGATGTGGGCAATGATTTTTACGCGCTCTTTCTCGATCCCGAGATGCAATATTCCTGCGCTTATTTCACCGACTGGTCGAATACACTCGAACTGGCGCAGCACGACAAGCTCGACATGATCTGCCGAAAGCTGCGTCTCAAGCCGGGCGACCGGATGCTCGACATTGGTTGCGGCTGGGGCGGACTCATATGCTACGCCGCCGAGCATTATGGTGTAACGGCGCATGGCGTCACATTGTCAGAGGCTCAGATCGAGTTGGCCCACGCGCGGATCACGGAGAAGGGCCTTAAGTCACGTGTTACCGTTGAAATCCGCGACTATGCGGATCTTGATGGCCGGTACGACAAAATCGCATCAGTCGGGATGTATGAACATATAGGCATCGGCAATATCGAAAACTATTTCGGCAAAGTGCGGCGCTTGCTGGCGGAGGATGGCCTCTTTCTCAATCACGCGATATCCCGTCGCGCCAAGCGCCGTCAGCGGCGTTTCTCGGTGCGGGCCGAACAACGCGCCCTACAAAAATATATATTTCCCGGCGGCGAACTCGACGATATCGGCCATACGGTGCGGGCTATGGAGCAAACCGGGTTTGAGATCCATGACGTGGAGGGCTGGCGAGATCACTATGCCAGAACGACCAGGATTTGGTGCGAGAGGCTGACTGCACGGCGGGAGGAAGCCGTGTCCATCGCGGGCGATCAGACCTACCGAATTTGGGTCGCGTATCTTGCGGGCTGTTCGCTCGCCTTCTCGCGCGGGACGGCGCGGATCTACCAAACGCTCGCATCGCGCGGCGTCAAGGGCCCTGCTCCTGTTCCACCGACGCGCGCGGACTTGTATCGTTAAGTCTTAAGTGCCGTAGCGCCGTTTCACTCGATGATGATCGTTGCGACATAATCCATCTTGCGGTCTGGATGATCGGGGGGCAGCAGCGTGTTGATGACGAAGGAGGTCGGGGAATAGTTTTCGGGAACGGCGCGGTTGAAAACCGCTCTTGAGACGCGAGCCCTCATTTTTCGCCAGCCATCGCCGCTAATGCCAAGGTAATATTTCTCAAGCGGCTTGAATCGCGGCTTCATTTCTTCCGCAACAGCCTTATGTCCTGGAGATAATTTCGCAAGCCCTTCGGGATTATCGACGAAAACCTGATGCAGAAGCTTGTCTTCATCGATCTGCGGAAGGCCCATGGCGTTGATGACCAGCAAAGGCCCATCTGCAAGCCCCGCATATGAGCCGTTGCCGCCGCGATCGACGTAGTTGCCCGTCGCGCGCAACGGGATCATCACCGGCTTCACACAAGAGGGGATTCCACTTCGCTTGAAAGCATCCTCTTGCGTCTTGGGATCGCAATCTCTCAGCGCCAGTAGCGACCATGCGAATTCGGAGCAAAACATGGCGATATTTCCCGCCGGGCTTTGTCCTAAACCGATCTGCCCAAGCTGCTTGACAAAAGTCAGAGGCTTGCGAGGCGCATATTTTGGCGCGTTATAATCCTGATTGAAACTGATTTGGGAGGGATATATTTTTCTCGCGCTCGCGTTAAGCCGATTTGACCAGTCGAGCAGGTGAGAGCGTTGTTCGGCTGTCAACCCACGGGGCCGTATGATGTGCAGCATGTTGAGCGTACGGTAATGTTCGCTCGTGAGCCGCCCATCGAGACGCGGCCCCAGATACTCTGCGTTGAGCGGATTATCGAGATGGCGCAGCTCGCCGCCCCTGATATAGGCGATCCCGGTGTGGGATATCCCCATTTGGATGTTGGGGTAGGCACCCGTCCCACCCCATTCCGGACGGACGGTCAACAACAAATCTCCAGTCTGTACGAGGCCGCTTTTGGCTAGCCTTTTGGTCATGCCGGCGCGTTTCGTGAAGATGAGGCGCAACCCTATGCCGCCCTTGGCGGATAGCGCATCCGGATGCCGGAAATCGATCAGGCGGTCAGTGGTGTCGATCTTGGCGGGCAAGGGAGCGCGCGCGCTTTCGGGCAGGGCGAAATAGACGGGGATCCGTAATTTTCGTGCGATGTTGGCATTGCTCTTTTCGTTGAACGTGAACTCTTTTGCACAGGCGGAGATGGTTGCCGCTAGGCTGAGAGCCATTATGACGCAAGCGTGACCTATACTCCGGACATTTCGGGCCATGTCATCCTCCACGAACAAATTGTATTCAATATATAGAGCGGCAAATCCTTGGCATAGGTTACTTATAACACCAGCCCGCCGCTACATGCGCGAGCAAGGCAGCTTCGTCCACTGGCAACGCCGCCTTTTCCTCGTCCGTTGGCGCGCATTTTCAGAATTTCCCGACCTGAAGATGAATATGATCGTCGTGACGCGCGGCCCGGCACCCTTGAAAACGCAGCAAGGGAGACGCAACGCCAAGCCGTCTCGCCAGATAGGGCTCGATGAACACTGTTTCTACGCCGAGCGCCCGCCCCTCCGTCACAAGCCATCTCAGCGCCGACGCCGTCCGGGCCGCGTCGAGCGTCAGCTCGGGCAGGTACGGCTGTAACCATGCCATGTCCCACCTCAAGCTAAGGCCAGATGACCGCCCGCAAAGAGATCTGTCCCCTGACGATGGCTTCTCGAAAGCCCAATAGCCGATGGGGGAGCGAAGAGCGCCAGGCGCATAGCGTCCCGACGGTTCGTTATAATAGAATGCGAGGTCGAGCTTGCGCCCGTCGTCATGCGACATATGAGGCAAGAGGGGAAAGCCGTCATGGAACGGGAAATTGGCGTCAAGATATAGCGTCACCGTTTCGGGATGCGAGGTGGCCATATGCCTCGCGAGGCCGTTCAGCAGGGACTTCAAACGCGGCGTGACATAATTCCGGTTGAGTGCGCAATA
>CAYVJO010000065.1:0-1479 GCA_964451735.1 uncultured Hyphomicrobiaceae bacterium
CCAACATCGACCTGCCTACGCTCAACGTGTCGGCGGCCCAGCCCGGCGCCTCGCCCGAGACCATGGCCGCGACAGTCGCCGCGCCTCTGGAGCGCCGCATCGGGCAGATTTCCGGTGTCACCGAATTGACCTCGACCAGCCGCCTCGGCTTCACGAGTATAACGGTGCAATTCGATCTGAGCCGCAATACCGAAGACGCCGCGCGGGACGTGCAGGCCGCGATTAACGGCGCACAGGCCGACCTGCCCGGCAACCTCAGCCGCCGCCCCACGGTCCGCAAGTTCAACCCGTCCGCCATGCCCATTCTGATCCTCGCCGTCAGTTCGCCGATCCGGCGCGCCGAGGAACTCTACGATATTGCCGATCTGGCGATTGCAACGCGTATTGCCCGCGTGGACGGCGTCGCGGAGGTACGGGTGGGCGGCGCGCAGCAGCCAGCCATTCGCGTCAGCGCCGATCCGGAAGCGCTAAAAGCGCGGGGCATCGGGTTTGAAGCTGTCCGAGCCGCGATAGGGCAAGCCAACGCGCTTCTGCCCCTTGGCCAGCTCGACGGGCCAGAAATATCCTATATCATCTCCACCGGAGGCCAGCTAGAACAGGCGTCCGATTACGCCTCGATCGTCTTGAAGAATGAGGACGGGGCCGTGGTCCGCTTGGGAGACGTCGCGCGTATCGAGGAAAGCCGGGCCAGCCGTCTGAGCGCGGGCTGGTACAACAAAGACCCTGCCGTCATCCTGATCATTCAGAAAACGGCGGAGAGCAACGTTATACAGACCGTAGACGGCATCAACGCTGTCATGCCAGACATTCTGGCCTCCATTCCGCCCGATATACAGATCGCGACGCTGACCGACCAGACTGTAAGCATCCGCAAAAGTATCGAGGATTTGCAGATCACGCTAGCAGCCAGCATCGCTTTGGTGACGATGGTGGTGTTTCTTTTCCTGCGCCGGCTCGTTCCGACTTTTGCGGCTATGGTCTCGGTGCCGCTTTCGCTCGCGGGCACCGTCACGCTGATGTGGCTCGCAGGCTTCAGCCTCGACAATGTCTCTCTGCTGGCGCTGACCATCTCAGTCGGCTTCGTGGTGGATGACGCCATCGTCGTCATCGAGAATTGCTATCGCAACATGCAGCTCGGCCTCAGGCCCGTGAAAGCCGCGCTCGCGGGTGCGCGCCAGATCGGTTTCACCATCGTCTCGATCAGCCTGTCGCTCGTCGCCGCGTTCATACCGCTGCTCTTTACCGGAGGCGTTGTCGGTCAGGTCCTCAAGGAATTCGGATGGACGCTGACCTACGCCATCCTGATATCGGCAGTGGTTTCCCTGACACTGACGCCGATGATCTGCGGGCGCTTCATGCGCCGTCTGCCGTGTCCGCGCGAGACTTGGCTCGACCGGCGCATCGAGCCGTTTCTGGAAGCAATGAGCCGCGCCTATGCTCTCTCGCTCGATTTCGCGCTTCGCCATCGCTGGCTCATGC
>CAYVJO010000065.1:1489-10112 GCA_964451735.1 uncultured Hyphomicrobiaceae bacterium
CCTCGCACTTTCGGCGATGACGTTCATGGTCATACCGAAAGGGCTGATCCCGCGCGGAGACGCAACGCTCGTGTTCGGCTTTACCCGCGGCTCGCCCGATGTGTCCTTCGAGCGGCTTCTCGACTTACACCGCCAGGTGACCGATATCGCGCTGCAAGACCCGGACGTGACCGGCATCGCTGCCTCGGTCGGGGGCGACTCTCAATGGGGCGCGAACAATCAGGGGCGTTTTTACATGACGCTGAAGCCGGAGAACGCCCGCACAGCGACTGCTCTTGACATCATCGACCGCATGCGCGGCAAGCTGGCCGCAGTGAGGGGCGCTGAAGTGACGATGTTTCCCGCCAGCGGTGCACGGATGGGCGCACGCACATCAAGCGCCGACTATCAGGTGACGCTCTGGAGCGCCGATCTAGCCGCGCTGGCCGAATGGGGGCCGCGCGTCGTCGAGGCACTGAAGACCGTGCCAGGGATCGCCGACGTAACCTCGGACCGCAACCCGGGCGGACCGCAAGCCTGGGTCGAGGTGAACAGGGTGCTGGCTGCACGTCTCGGTGTGTCGATGAGCGCCATTAATGCCGCGCTCAACAACGCCTTCAGCGAGCGACAGATCTCAACCATTTACGGAGATCGCAATCAATATAAGGTCATTCTCGAAGCTGACCCCTCTCTCCAGCGCGATGCGGTCGGCCTGTCACGGATCTATGTGACCAATGCCCGGGGTGAACAGATCGCACTGACCGCGTTCGCGGCTATCGGCGCCTCCGCTGCTCCCCTATCCGTCAATCATCAGGGGCTGTTTCCCTCCGTGACCGTGAGTTTCAACCTCAAGGAAGGCCAGACGCTCGATCTGGCGCTGAGAGACGTTCTGGACCGGATCGACCGCCTTCATCTGCCCGACACGATCGCCGTCGAGCCTGCGGGCGACGCTCGCACGCAGCAGGAGCAGAACACGCAGCAGCCGCTACTGATCCTGGCTGCGCTTATCGCGGTCTATATCGTGCTGGGCATCCTTTACGAAGACCTCATTCATCCACTGACGATCCTTTCCACTCTTCCCTCCGCCAGCCTCGGCGCGCTTCTGGTCCTGCACGCGGCGAATCTGGAGTTTTCTCTGATCGCGCTAATCGGCATCATTCTGCTGATCGGCATCGTGAAGAAGAACGGCATCATGATGGTCGATTTTGCGCTGGAGGCGGAGCGCAAGCTGGGGCTGTCTAGCGAGGAAGCGATCCGCCGCGCATGCCATGACCGGTTCCGACCGATCCTGATGACGACCCTAGCCGCCATGCTCGGCGCGCTGCCCCTCTTATTCGCGACAGGCCCCGGCTCGGAGCTGCGGCTGCCGCTGGGCCTTACCATTATCGGCGGACTGGCCGTATCGCAGATGCTGACGATCTACACGACGCCGGTGATCTATCTGATGCTTGACAAACTGCGGCGCAAACGCTGGCTCAGCCGGATGGCAAGGCGTATACAAACAATAACAGGATAAACACGCATCCCGCATTTTCCCAATAGACAACGGCTCCGAAACACGTCAATGAAATTTTAATTATCATTCACTACGCGTAAACACATGCCATTGTTAATGTCATAATTCTATAACACCAATATTCTAAAACAACTGAATTAAATTATTATAATATAGGATTTATATTTTGAACGATCTGTTTGGATGAAATTAATATAAGCAGGATTACAATGAATCTAATGGAAATTAACATGGATTTCATTTTTAAATATAACATTCAAATATTACTTGCACTATTAATTTCAGCAATAATAATAAAATTTGCCCCAAATGGGGTAATAACATGGTTAATAGGCCCAATATTAGGACTAATAACCATTTTTATATCCGCCTTAGACTCAAGCACTCAAGATTTTTATTCACTTATTCAAAAAATATATGAGCATAAACTATCTGATTTGTATCTTTTAGTGTGTTTAACTTTTTTTCTTTCTCTTAGTGATGGTTTCGAGTTGGCTTGGCTTACTAAAGCCCCACGAGATAACGGACAGACCATCATTGCGGATAGAAGCTTCACTTTTTGGATTTTCTTATGGGCTTTGAATCTACTCTTTGCCGCTATTTTTATGGCTTTAGCAACAAAAATCGGAGACAATAACTCTTACAAAACAACCTATGGCTTTACTCCGCATTTCTACATATGGGTATATATGGCTATTGCGATAGGCTTTGGAATTATATTCCGATTTAAGTTAGAAATGGAACGTCAATTGAACAATTAAATTTCAGGGAAAATAGTATGATAGATGAATTGCATACTTTTGCATTGTCAGCCGCCTCATTTAGCATCATTGCTGCAATAATTGTCCTAATAAAAGAAAGTAAACAAATCAAAACAAAAAAGAATTCAAAGATTAAGGAAAAAGAAATGCTTCTCAAAAATTTCCTAGAAAATGAAAACATTCCAGACAGCCTGCAAGAAAAACTTCTTCGGCTATCTATGAGTAATACTGATTTAAAAACAATAAAAGAAATTTCTTTGATTTGTAAAACTGCAAATCATGCAGATTGAATCGAATGATATTTGATTTTTAATTGATCTTCTGGTTGCAATTGTATAATCGATCTAGCGGAGAGTTGCGTAAACAAAATTTTGCATCGATAAAGCCATGAGCGAAATCGTTGTCGCGGCGCTTTACAAGTTTGCGCCGCTCGAAAATCCTACTGAACTGAAAGCTAGTCTGGAAGCGGCTTGCCGAGAGGCAAGAGTGACCGGCACGCTCATTCTCTCATCGGAAGGGATAAACGGCACGATCGCTGGCTCGCGTACCGGGATCAATGCCGTGCTCGCCGTGATCCGTGAAATCCCGGGCTTGACGGATCTAGAGCACAAAGAATCCCACGCCGCTAAGCCGCCATTTTACCGATTGAAAGTGCGGCTTAAACAAGAAATCGTCACTATGGGCGTTCCTGGCGTCAATCCAGCCCATGCAGCCGGCGCGTATGTGGAACCGCGGGACTGGAACGCGCTGATCGCCGATCCCGATGTGGTCGTGATCGATACGCGCAATGATTACGAAGCGAGGATCGGAACATTCGAAGGCGCGGTCAATCCTCAAACGGACTCTTTTCGTGCCTTTCCGGAATGGTTCCGCCAGCGGCAGGACCAGTTTGAGGGCCGCAAGATCGCCATGTTCTGCACCGGCGGCATACGCTGCGAAAAGGCAACAGCCTTTCTAAAAACGCTCGGCTTTGACGACGTCTATCACCTCAAGGGCGGCATTTTGAAATATCTGGAAACGGTTCCGCCGGAGCAAAGCCTCTGGCGCGGCGAGTGTTTCGTCTTCGACAGCCGGGCGGCGCTCTCTCATGGTCTTGAGGAAGGCACCCACGATCTTTGTCACGGCTGCCGGATGCCTGTCAGCGCGGCTGACAAAGCGTCGTCCGACTACATGCCTGGCGTAAGCTGTCCAAGCTGCAGGGACCGCCTTTCCCCCAAACGCAAGGCACGGCTGGCCGAGCGGCAGAAACAGATTGCACTGGCGAAGCGCCGCGGGACGCAGCATATTGGCGTTCCGTCCGCAAAGGCGAAGCGTTAGCCGCGACGCGCCAGGTAAAGCTTAAGGCCACTTCACGATAGGCGGCATAGAGGATAGGATGCTTGCGACATTGCCGCCGGTTTTCAGGCCAAAGATCGTACCACGGTCGTAAAGCAGATTGTATTCGACATAGCGCCCCCGCCGGATGAGCTGCTCCTCGCGCTCGCGATCGATCCATTCCGTCGCCATGTTCCGCCTGACTATCTGCGGATAAATTTCGAGAAATGCGCGGCCGACATCCTGGGTGAAGGCCAAATCGGCAGTCCAGTCGCCAGAGTTCAGATAATCGTAGAAGATGCCGCCAATGCCACGCGGCTCGTGGCGGTGCGGAAGGTAGAAATAGTCGTCGCACCATGTTTTGTAGCGCGGATAATCGGCGACCGCGTGCTTGTCGCAGGCGCGCTTCATCGCGGCGTGAAAGGCGATCGCGTCGGGATCGTCCTGGGTGCGGCGCGCGCTGAGGAACGGCGTGAGATCGGCGCCGCCCCCGAACCAGCTTTTCGTGGTTATGACGAAGCGGGTGTTCATGTGCACGGTCGGCACATGCGGGCTCAATGGGTGAACGATGAGCGAGATGCCTGAGGCCCAAAAGCGCGGGTCTTCCTCTGCCCCTGGAATTTGAGACCGGAACTGGGCTGAAAACTCGCCGTGGACAGTGGACACATGAACGCCGGCTTTCTCGAACAGTCGCCCATGCAACATCGACATGACGCCGCCCCCGCCATCCGAGCCATCATCACCCTTGCGCTGCCAGGGCGTTTGCTGAAAACGGCCGGCCGGCATACCCGCCATTTGGCCGATCGCAGCCTCGTCTTCGAGCTTTTCAAGGGCAGAGCAAATCTCGTCGCGCAGCGCGGCGAACCATTTGCTCGCCTTGGCTTTATGCTCATCAAGCGCGCTCTCGCTGCCTTCCGCGTTCATTGTCTCGGCCGCAGCCATCGTCATCTGTCTTCCTCCATGCTGCCGTAGGCAGGAATCGTGAATCTGTCCGTCTGCCTCAAAGCTTCGCCCAAAACCATCGCCGCCGCCAGCGCGACGTTGAGCGAGCGCAAGCCAGGCGCCATTGGAATGACGATACGCGCATCGGCCGAATTGTGGATCTTTTCCGGAACGCCGGCGCTTTCCCGCCCTGTCAGCAATACATCATCGGGCCGAAACGTAAAGCAGGTGTAGGGCATCCTCGCGCGCGTGGTCAGGAGAATGAGACGGAGGCCGGCGGCGCGGCGCGCAGCATCGAACGCCTCGAAAGAACCATGCCGCGCGATATCGGCATGGTTCAAATAGTCGAGCCCTGCGCGTCTCAAGGCCCGATCGGACATATCGAATGCAGCCGGCGCGATGATGTCGCAGCCTACCCCCAGGCAGGCTGTCATTCTCAGAATTGTGCCAGCATTTTGAGGAATATCGGGTTGGTAGAGCGCTACTCGCATGGGCATGCCGGTTGTTCTTTGCGGCGTATCCGCCACGGCCTTGCGCCGATTTGTCCGGGCTCGGCAACTGGACATATGGAACTGGACAATGGCATATGTCAGTCATAAAAGCGTTTGGTTTGTATTTTGGACGCTTTGCGAATTAAAAACCTTACCCGTTTAAACTCGCAATCAGCATTACAAGTAACGGGTTCGAAAAGGAAGACGTCGATATGTCCACGATGGATGAGCCTGTCAACCGGCGCGATTTCATTCACATCGCAGCCACGGCATTTGCCGGCATTGGCGCGGCCGCTGCGCTCTGGCCGCTGATCGATCAGATGAATCCTGACGCAACAGCACTGTCCCTTGCTAGTATAGAAGTTGATTTGTCCCCGATCCAGGAGGGACAGGCTATCACGGTCATGTGGCGCGGGAAGCCCGTTTTCGTGCGCAACAGAACGCCTGAGGAAATCGAAGCGGCAAAATCCGTCCAGATCGCTGATCTGAAAGACCCAGTAGCGCGAATAACAGGCTCCAATGAGCAAAAGCCGGCATCCGATGACGTCCTGACCAAGAGCGGATATGAGCAATGGCTCGTCGCCATCGGCATATGCACACATCTGGGCTGTATTCCCCAGGGACAAAGGGTGGGAGACCAGCGAGGCGAATTCGGGGGCTGGTTCTGTCCATGCCACGGTTCGTCTTACGACACGGCTGGCCGTATTCGCAAAGGCCCCGCGCCTGAAAACTTGCATATTCCGCCTTACACCTTCGTGTCGGATACAAAAATTCAAATCGGCTAAGCTGAAGATACGGTTTTCACATGGCACATCAATCGACTTACGAGCCTAAGACTGGCTTTACGCGCTGGCTGGACAGCCGTCTGCCTATCATGCGGATGGCTCATGACAATTTCATCCAGTTTCCGGCGCCGAGAAATCTGAATTACATGTACACATTTGGCGGAATACTGACATTCTGCCTGATGGTCCAAATAATAACAGGCATCGTGCTTGCGATGCATTACATCGCAGACCCATCGATGGCGTTCGACTCGATCGAACATCTCATGAGAAATGTGAATTATGGCTGGCTATTGCGCTACACGCATGCTGTTGGCGCATCATTGTTCTTTTTCGCGGTGTATCTGCATATTTTCAGAGGTCTTTATTACGGGTCCTACAAAGCGCCGCGTGAAGTTCTCTGGATTCTGGGCGTACTTATCCTGCTTGCTATGATGGCAACGGCGTTCATGGGCTACTCGCTTGTCTGGGGCCAGATGAGCTTCTGGGCCATTACGGTCATTACAAATTTGTTTTCGTCGCTGGATGCTATTTGGTCTGGGCTAGGTACCGGCATTGTGGAATGGATCTGGGGCGGCTTTGCAGTCAACGACGCCACGTTGAACCGCCTGTTCAGTCTGCACTATCTTCTGCCCTTCGTAATTGTCGGCCTGGTTGGTTTGCATATTTGGGCGCTGCATGTAACCGGCAATAATAATCCGACCGGCATCGAGATCCGGGACTTAAAGAAGGATGCCGTTCCCTTCCATCCCTACTATTCCGTCAAGGACCTGTTCGCGATCGCCGCATTTGCAATTCTCTTCGCCTACCTCGTGTTCTACATGCCAAACTATTTGGGGCATGCAGATAATTATGTGGAAGCCGATCCGCTAGTTACCCCGGCTCATATCGTGCCCGAATGGTATTTCCTCCCCTTCTACGCGATCTTGAGAGCGATTCCATCCAAGCTTGGAGGCGTGATTGCAATGTTTGGCGCAATCGCGGTTCTGTTCTTCATTCCCTGGCTTGACACGTCCCGTGAGCGCTCCACAAGGTATCGTCCCATATACAAATGGTTCTTCTGGTTCTTCGTTTTTACGTGCATAGCCCTTGGCTATCTCGGAGCGAAAACGCCCGAAGGAGGTTACCTTGTGGCATCCCGCCTCTTCACGGCTTACTATTTCATACACTTCCTGATCGTTATGCCTGTCGTGGGGATCATTGAGACGCCTAAGCCGAAGCCGCAATCCATAGCGGACGCCATAGAAGGAAACCGTGAAGGCGGAGGCGGATATCTGGCTCAACCTGCGGCGGCATCGGCAGAAAAACGTTAGCGGGGAGATGCATATGAAACCTTTATTCTCGGCGAATTTTATTCGCCATGGCGTCGCTGCTATTGCCATTGCCGCTTCTGCCGCCGCTAGCAGCCCAGGGTGGGCGGCAGGAGGGGCTGTAGAGCTCCCAAGGCAAAATTGGACGTTCGGTGGCATGACCGGGCATTTCGACAATGAACAACTCCGGCGCGGTTATCTGGTCTACAAAAATGTCTGCTCTGCATGCCACGGCATGCGACTTGTTTATTATCGAAACTTGGCTGAACCCGGCGGTCCACAATTCTCGGAAGAACGCGTTCGGGAATTTGCCGCTGAGGCGCAAGTAACGGACGGCCCAAATGACGACGGCGAGATGTTCACCCGTCCCGGACTACCATCAGACCGGTTCGTGCCTCCCTATCCCAACAAAAAGGCGGCTGCCGCAGCTCAAGGCGGAGCAGTGCCACCTGATCTGTCCGTGATCGCGAAAGCTCGGGCGGTTGAAAGCTCCACCGCCTGGTATGCTCAGCCCTTCAAATTGGCCCATGACATGGCGACAGTTTATCAGGAAGAGGGTTCGGACTATATTTACGCCCTGCTGACAGGGTATATAGACCCGCCCGAAGGGATCGATGTCTTGCCGGGTCTCTATTACAATGCATATTTTCCCGGCAACCAGCTCGCCATGGCGCCTCCACTCGTGGATGGTATTATTGATTATCCGGAAGGAACGCCAGGAACAGTTGAGAATTATGCTCGCGACGTAACGGCATTTCTGACATGGGCTGCCGAGCCAAAACTCGAAGAACGCAAGCGGATGGGCTTGAAGGTTCTCATATACCTCTTGATTTTGACTGTTTTACTCTATCTGTCAAAGCGCGCTTTGTGGCGAAACGTGAAACATTAGCGGTTTGATTCCAACATTTGCATCCCACACGCTCGACCTCCGTGTGCAAATGTTGGAATCAAAGAACCAACTAGCTAAGTATTTGTTTCTAGTGGAGCTTTTGAATTTGACATTTGAATGATGCGTCTGCGGCGAGCGGGACTCAAATGTCAAATTCAAAAGCCCCACTAGAGCCTCAACCGTTTTGATGGACTGAAAACGGGGCTCTATTTTTCTGTTTTGGCGTAATCTTTCGCAAGACCGGTTTCCACTTTTGCGGACTACGCTATAGGTGCTGGAGTCGTAATAATTCTGGCAGACCCTGCGATCCCGGTCATGAACGCGCCGCGATCGCAGGTCATATTCTATGAGTATCATTTCAACCTGCTATAAAGGGTATTAAAATCTATGGCAGAGGCAGTTTTAGGAATAATTGGCGGCTCCGGACTGTATGATCTGCCTGGTTTGAACAACAAACACTATGTGAAAATCGATACGCCTTGGGGCGAGCCCTCCGGACAGTTGCTACATGGGGATATTGACGGACTGCCCCTCGTATTTCTGCCACGTCATGGCAAAGGCCACGCGCTACCTCCCTCATCAATCAACTATCGGGCCAATATAGACGCCATGAAGCGCGCCGGTGATCTCGTAGCG
>CAYVJO010000066.1:0-8295 GCA_964451735.1 uncultured Hyphomicrobiaceae bacterium
GGTACGCATAACCCTGAGCCACATCACAATGTGGAGGCGGATTTCCTGGACGTATCAGGTTTGCGGCTTGGGATTGGAACGGCCTCGACTGGCGCTTTCGCCTCGTCCTCCCCCTCATTCCCCCTAACGAGTGCTAGGCATTCAGTCGGCAGATCCGAGAGTTTCATCTGTGGCTTCGGTTTGGACGGTTTTATTGGCTCCGTGGGCAGCGGTTGTACTGGCTTGCGTACCTTTCGGAGCCAGCCTTCCACCTCCTGCCCGCATCCGTCCTCCGGTCCCGCAGCTGGCTGGCTCTCACAGCCCTGCGATCCTTTGGGGCAGGCGAGTCTGACATGAAAATGGTAGTGATGCCCCCACCAGGGCCGCACTTTAGAGAGCCAGCTCTTATCGGACCCTGACCATTCGCAAAGGGCTTTTTTGATGGCTGGATGCACGAAAACTCTTGCCACATCGGGATAGGAAGCTGCGCGTTTTATGAGCTTGGCGTGTTCGGGCGTCCATTTAGCCGGATCGACCGATACGCCGTCAGCGGCAAGCATCGATACGGCAGACCGTGTTTCCCGCTCTTGTGGAGTGAGCGTCCTTTTTGGCATCGGGTCGAGCCAGATATCGGCGTCCAATCCGATCTGGTGGCTTGCATGGCCCGTCAACATAGGGCCGCCCATTGGCTGAGCGAGATCGCCAACCAGCAATCCGTGCCAGCCATCGTTTTTTTGCGTCTCCTTTGCAAGCCGCTCCAGATAGGCGATGAGAGCCGGGTGTCCCCAATTTCGGTTTCGCGACAGGCGCATTGCCTGCCAAGCCGGTCCGTTAATTGCCAGGGGCTTGGCGCCTGCGATACATCCCCGCGCATAGCTGCCGATCGAGCGCGCCGCTAAGGGGGCGGGCTGTTTCTGGCGCCCGAAAACCTCCTTTGCCACGGCTGAGGCTTCAACGGGCTTTTCACCTGCAGCGCCAACCGGCGAGAAACCTGCCAGGAACAGAACCCCTGACAGCAAGAAAAGAGATAAAGGCAACAATCCCCTCCTTACCGAGATTGGCCGACGCTTTGAGCAGCTTTTTGCAGCAAGGATCAAAATTTCTGTCCCTGTCTGACAATAATGCTTCAAGCAGGTTCGAGGCGATCCGGCTTAACCGGTGGCCGCGATTTTCTCCGGCGCAGGCTGAACTGCGGCTGCATAGTCTTCCATGAGCGTAAGCGTAATGTCTCCAACCATGAAGCGATATGGGCCGATCTCGGACACGGGCGTTACTTCCGCTGCGCTTCCGGTCAGGAAACATTGCTCGAAATTTGCCATTTCATCCGGCATGATTGGGCGCTCGACGATGGTTAGTCCACGCTTTTCCGCCAAGCCGATAACGGTGCGCCGCGTGATACCGTCGAGAAAACAGTCTGGCGTTGGAGTGTGGAGTTCCTCGCCTTTGACGAAAAAGATGTTGGCCCCGGTCGACTCCGCAATACGGCCACGCCAGTCGAGCATGAGAGCATCCGCGTATCCCATTCGCTCAGCGCGGTGTTTTTCGATTGTGCAGATCATATAGAGGCCCGTAGCTTTGGATTTGGACGGGGCAGTTCGCGGGTCGGGCCGGCAATATTGAGCCATGGCCAGACGGATGCCCTTCAAGCGTTGCTCCTTGTCGAAATAGGTGCCCCACACCCATGACGCGACCGCGACATTGATCCTGTTATGCTGCGCGGACACGCCCATCTGTTCGGAGCCTCGCCAGGCGATAGGACGCACATAGCCATCCACGATGCCATTGGCGCGGACCGCGTCGCGGCAAGCCTGGTTCAGCTCGGCGACGGTGTATGGGATTTCGAAATCGAGCATTTTCGCTGAACTGTGCAGCCGCTCGGAATGTTCGCTCAGCTTGAATATTTCGCCGCCATAAACCCGCTCCCCCTCGAAAACCGCGCTCGCATAATGGAGACCATGAGTGAGGACATGAAGCTTTGCCTCCCGCCAGGCAACCAATTCGCCATTATACCAGATGAAACCATCTTTTTGATCGAAGGGTACGTTCTCCATTATTTCCTCCAGCGTCGGGCGTTGTCTCGGGAACTTGGGGCATACAGCAAGGATGCGACCTAAATAGCACTGTCATTCTTTGTTCCATGGGCTTCTTAAAAGTGCCGTTAGGACATTACGTTAGACTTGCTTTGTCCAGCAAACAAGCACAAATATGTCAACATGGCTGACATAATTTCAGAAGCAAGCAAGCTCGATATGATGTTCGCGTCCCCGTCCAAGGATGACGGCGGAGAAGGCGTAGCCGCAAATCATGGAGCCGAGCGGCTCTATTGGTATGTGGAGGCGCTGTTCTTTGCCTATCGCGATTTCATCAGTGATCCTGACCGTATACTGCAAAATATTGGTTTCGGGCGTGCGCACCATCGAATTTTGCACTTCGTCCACCGCTATCCAGGAATGCGTGTAGCCGATCTTCTAGATATCCTGCAAATCACCAAGCAAAGCCTCTCGCGCGTTTTACGCGAACTTGTAAAAAGCGGATATATCCTTCAGCGGCCCGGAAAAGCGGACAAGCGCGAACGATTGCTTTATGTTACGCAGAAAGGGGAAGCGCTTGCCATCGAGCTTGCAGCGAGCCAGCTCCACAGGATCCAAGAGGCTTTGAAAGCGGCTGGCGTCGATGGAGAAGCAGCTGTAATGCGCTTCCTTATTGCTGTGATGTCCGGTAAAGCCGGTTCAACGCATCGGGCAGACGAGGCATTGACGCGCATAGTCAGGACGATGGGGAAGACATGAGCGAGGTGGCGGGCGCGGCGTCCGCGATGGCGGATAATGCGCCGCACATTCTGGTCGTTGACGATGACAAGCGCATCCGCGATCTCATCGCGCGCTTTTTGCTGGAGAACGGCTACAGAGTTACGACGGCGGAGGATGCGGGTGCTGCACGCGCCAGTATGAGGGGTCTCAGCTTCGATCTCATCATTCTCGACATTATGATGCCTGGCGAGACGGGGCTTTCCCTAGCACAGGATTTACGCACGTACTCCCAGGTGCCGATTTTGATGCTGACCGCGCGCACCGAACCGGAAGACAGGATCGCCGGACTGGAAATCGGGGCGGATGATTACCTCTCCAAGCCGTTCGATCCGCGGGAGTTGCTCTTGCGAATGAAGAACATTTTGAACCGGCGCGTTGAAGTTGCCGCCGGACCAGAGGAACTGGTGTTCGGTCCATTCACCTTTCATCCGGTTCGAGGCGAGTTGCGATCCAATGACGAAATTGTCAAACTGACTGAGATCGAACGCAATCTCTTGCGTCATTTTGCGCTTCATCCGGGCGTTCCGGTCGATCGTGAGGACCTTGCTCGCCTTTCCGGTCATGACAGCGAGCGGGCGGTGGATGTCCAGATCAACCGGCTTCGGCGCAAGATCGAGATAGACCCGGCAAATCCTGCCTATTTGCAGACTGTGCGCGGGCGCGGTTATATTTTTTATGTCGATTAATGGCTTCCATATCCGACCATCATGATGCGGCCGGTCCGCTCAACCCAAAACGCAAGCTTCAAAACCTGCTTGCGCTGTTTCGGCGGGCAGGCTTCAGTCTCTTGCCCAAAGGCCTCTACGCGCGCGCGCTGATCATCATCATCGCGCCTATCGTATTGTTGCAGTCCGTGGTCGTTTTCGTCTTCATGGATCGTCACTGGGAATATGTGACGCGCCGCTTATCTAACGCTACCGTGCAGGACATCGCCATGCTGGTCTCGCTCTATGAGAACCGGCCTCTCGTGGCAACGGAGCTGCAATTGGCGGATATGGCGCGTCAGCAGCTCGGACTCGTTGTTCAGATCGTCCCCGGCGCCGAACTGCCCCCGCCCAAGGAACGTCCGTTCTTCGGATTTCTCGATCGCACCTTGTCGAAGACCATCCGCTCAAAAATCGGCCGTCCGTTCTGGATCGACACGGTCGGGGCGTCCGACTTTGTGGATATACGCATCAAGCTCGACGATGCGGTGATCAAGGTGCTTGCGCGGCGCAGCCAAACCTACGCTTCCAACACGCATATTTTCCTGCTCTGGATGGTAACGACTTCGCTTATCCTCCTGTCGGTCGCCATTCTCTTTTTGCGCAACCAGATCAAGCCGATTCTCGCCCTGGCGGAGGCCGCTGATTGCTTTGGCCGTGGACAACCCGTGCCGCGCGATTTCAGGGTGCGTGGTGCCCGCGAAGTGCGACAGGCCGCTATTGCCTTTCTGGAAATGCGCGACCGGATCGAGCGCCATGTCGAACAGCGTACGACAATGCTCGCGGGAGTCAGTCATGATCTGCGCACAGTGCTGACGCGCTTCCGGCTGCAACTCGCCATGCTCGGTATATCGCCCGAAATCAACGAGCTGGTTTCGGACGTAGATGAAATGCAGCAGATGCTTGAGGATTATCTCGCCTTTTCAAAGGGCGGGACGGGTGAAGCGGCAGCGCGTTCAGATATCTTCGGCCTTTTGAAGGAAATTCACAATGCCTACGCGGAACAACCCGGCCGTAATGTCAGTCTTAATGCCCCCAATCAGCATTTTTTTGCAACCATACGGCGCAATGCGTTCAAACGAGCCGTCATGAATTTGGTGAGTAATGCTGTCCGGTTCGGTCAGCAGATTTCCATCACCGCCGTTGCCTCCAGGCGGAATCTGGTTGTAACGGTCGAAGATGACGGTCCAGGCATACCGGCAAATTTGAGAGAGGCTGTTTTCCGGCCATTCTACAGCCTCGACAAATCTAGGAACCAGAATGTCAAAAGCACTGGGCTGGGCCTTGCGATCGCGCGTGACATCATCCGCGCACATGGCGGCGAGATTCACTTGGGCGAAAGCCGAATGGGCGGGCTGAAAGCGACCATACGAGTTCCCTTATAAAGATAAGTCCGGATCGATCCCCCTGAAAAGCTACAATCCGCCGGAGAGAATATCCGAGACGGCCTGTTTCCTTCGGGTAGCCTCGGGTTGCTGTTGCGCTTTGACTTCGGGAACTTCGGGGGTAGACACTACAGGTGCGGTCGTAGAAAGAGCTGGAACAGGGGGCAGGGCTCGTTTCTCAGCTTTTTTCCGCGTGAGGATTTCAGGCCATGGCTGGTCTTGCCCGGTCGCATGATCTGGTAATAGGTGCGTGTAAACGTCCCAGATTTCTTCCTGGTCGCTTGTCTCTTCGCCCGATGAGAGCCCATCGACGCTGGCCATCGATTGTGTGTCGCCTGGCGCCATCGTGTTCCTGACCGCGCGTCCGATAAGCAGGTCCGAGATCGGATCGCGAGCGATTGCCCTCGCTTTGCTTCGCCGCAGAAGGAATTCGCTATGCGGACTGTGGGCTGGCTCGGCTTGAACATCTTGGTCCTGATTTTGATTTTTTGATTCGCGTTTTTGTGAGCTTTCAGATTCTTCCGACCTTTGTGCACCGCTGTTTTCAGACGCGCCGAGGCTGGCCGTATCAGCTTCCGCTGGACGAGCCTCTTTTTCGCTATGGTCTTGGCCAAGAGGGCGGGGGGGTATCTCCTTGTCGATCCCCGGGTCCGCTGCAGCGGTTCGGGTATCCGGCGATGATTTATTTTGCGGCAATGCCGTCTGACCCGAGCCTTGGTCGATTATCGTGGTCGTGCCTGCGCCTTGCTTATCAACCGGCGTTCGAACCCGCGTTTCCGGTTCTATCGGCGTAATAACGGTCACCTCAACCGCCGCGGCAGAGCGATTTGTCGTTTGCGTTTGCTGGAGGGGCGGCGTGGGCGGTTTCGAGGCAATTGGCTGGACTGGACGGGCGCTCGTTTGAGAATGCTGCGAATTCACCTCCGAGTGGCTCAAGCTCGGTTGCGACGGGTCGCTGTTGGCGATGATCGGCCCCGACGGTGGATGATCCCGAGCCAATGTTTGATCGCGTTCGTCATTGTTTTGTGAAACAAGAGCCGTCGCGAGGGTGGGAGGCCCGTTTTCTGCATCGGCTGTTTTCTGCTGGGCAGGCGAGGTCGGAAGGTCCGCTTCGGAACCAGCCTGCGTCAAAGACGGCTCAGAAAGCGCTCTCTCCAATTCGGATGGTCTGTCTGCCGTTGCCGGCTTCAGATCGGGTGCATTGCTCAGAGGAACTGAATTTCCGGTATGTTCGAGGCTGGATTTGGATGCGTTCCCAAGACGGTCATGTTGCTTTGGCGGAGCGGCAACCGTTATCTCGACGCGCTCGTTCCGCGAAACATCATCTGTAAGAACAGAATACCATACGGTTGCAAGCACGCCAGCGGCAAGACAAAGCGATGCGGCGGCTGCGGCGTAGTATCTGTAAGCATAGCGACGGAACTGCTGTTTTGCCTCGAATTCCTGCGTAACTTCGCCGTCCCCGCCAATTTCGCCTCGGTCATAGCGGCGGCGCTTGTCCGGATTACCTAATATCCCATAGGCAATAGAGACGCGCTTGAATGTTTCCTGAGCATCCGGATCGCCGGGATTGAGATCTGGATGAACCTTTTTCACCAGATTACGAAATGCAGCTCTTATTTCTTGGGAGCTTGCCGTGCGTTCTACGCCGAGAATGTCATAGGGGTTGCCGTGATGGATGGGGGGAGGCGTGTAGTCGCCAAAACTGCCGAACACCTCGTCATCGAGCGAGGGAAACCAGCTTTCAGGCGGCGTCAAATTCAGGGGAAGTGCGGTCGTTGCGTTACCGAAGGCGGAGGCAAGCTGATCCTGCGTAAGGCCGCGTACATCTAGCAAGCTAGCACCGATCAGAATGGCGCCATCAAGTTTGGCGTCTGTCAGATCGGCGTGATCCAGAATGGCATCGGTCAAATCCGCATGCGAAAAGTTGGCGTTGTCGAGCCTGGCGTGAACGAGACCTGCGCCGATGAGGCTGGCATGGCTAAGGTCGGCGCCCGATAGCGTCGCATTATGGAGTTGAACTCCACCAAGATCGACATCCTGGAGGTTGATCGGGCCGCCATTGCTTGGCCCGAATTGCCGTTGGCCTAGCGTTAAAACCGCTTCCCTGAGATCCGGCACGCGATACGGGTCTTCTTCGCGCCATGCGTTCCAGACTTTGGGGCCTTGGCAAAGTTTCTCCAGATCCTGGGGATTTGCCACAAACCAAATTTCCCTGTCATCAAATGACGTAATACACTGTCATATTTCGACATTCTACATCACTGTAAAATTCCGTCCTTATATGGGCATTTGTGAGGCGTGCCAGCGCCTATGAAAAGAAAATCGTGGACAAGAAAGTTCCATTTAGAATTACGGTCCACGATGTGTTCGGTTTGCAACCAAAATCTATCTGCCAGCGGTTTTGCTGGAATATTCCATCCCCGATGACCCGCCCTCATTTACAAAATCTCAATCATAAGTACCACTCGATAAATATTTGAAATATTTGTTTCTGGAGCGTAATCCGCAAAAGTGGACACCGGTTTTGCGGAAAGATTACGCCAAGACAAAAAGTCATAGTCCTGTTCCGAGTTCATCAGAACAGATCAGGCTCTAATGCGGTCGAGAGGACATTACGGAGCTCAAAATATCGGATTCGTTCCACTTATAAGCTATCGACAGTCTAAATTCGCTTCCTTACAGATGCTATACAAGTAAAAACTACCCGAATCAATATATATTGATTTGCGAATGTATTCGTCTAAGACGATGCATTGGGTCACTTGCAGATTTCGGCCAGATAGTCCGGCATTTGGCGTTGAGCGTGGGCAAAGCTTGAATACAGGCTCCGAGATCAGCGCCACTTATGCACCCAGAAACATGCCCCAGAGTAGCGAGCGACTGCAACAAAAATGATATTTTATAAGCTAATACCCCCGTCCCCGTCAGCCACCTTGCGGATCGCCGAGAGGACGTCTCCGATATGATCGAAGATCCAGTAATGTCCTGCCTTGCCAACCGTATATGTGCGGCAGTTCGGGATCAACGCCCCGAGCCGCAATGCCGCCGGCACAGGTACATTCCTGTCGCTCAGCCCCTGCCACAAAAATGCGGGCGCCGAAATTTGCCCGAAAGGAATGTTCCAGGGCCGTGAAAAAATTCTCATTTCCTGCAAACTCGCCGCGATGCCTGGCCGGCATCCCTCCGCGACGCCCGCCAGCAGGTTCTCCCGAACTTCCGCGCGGGAAAGTATTGTCCAGTCCGAAGGCGCGGCGCGGCTCATAAGGAAGCTGAAAATCAAGCCTGGTGCGTAAAGGAAGCCAAGACGTCCGATTTGGAAGATCGGGCCCAGCAGACCTGGGATGCGCGGGAAGAGACGGAATATGGCACGGTGTCCAAATCCGAGAGTCTTAGGGGCTTCCGGGCCGGCCATTG
>CAYVJO010000066.1:8305-10035 GCA_964451735.1 uncultured Hyphomicrobiaceae bacterium
TGGGCCTATGGGGCTGATCAGGCCAAGGGCGAAAACGCGGCTAGGCAAAAACGCCGCGCAAGCGGCAGCATAAGGCCCGCCTCCCGATACGCCCGCCACCGCGAAGCGTTCGATCCCGAGTGTGTCGACGAAATGAGCGATGTCCCGTGCATAGCTCTCCAGGCTGCGCGATGATTGATATGTGGATATGCCGAAGCCCGGTCTCTCTGGCGCGATAAGCCTTATGCCCGCCTCTTTCGCCGCCTGATTCGCAATACGGAACATCAGACGGGACCCTGGCGTTCCATGAAATCCAAGTACGGGCAAACCCTCAGCTTGGCCATATTCGGCATAGCCCAGAGCGCGGCCGTCAGGTAGCGTTACAGTTAAACCGTGACAGGGTTTCGAGCCTGTGGGTAGGGGCGATGCGGCGGTCTTCAAATTTCGAGCGTGAGACAAAAACGCGGAGATATTGAAATGGTGCAATGAAGGCCGCTGTGCAAGATTGCTCGAATCCTGAGCATATCTGAGTACCTAAAGTTAGTCACGATGCGCCCTATGTAGGATGGCCGCAGTCCTTCGGGACTACGGCCATGGCTTGAACGCCCAGCGAGAAGGGCGCGATAAACGTCAGTTTGTCGGACCGGTTGTCGGGGCGCTTTGGATTGAGGCAGGCGCATCCGGGGATGGCGTCGTGCTGACGGACACCTCGATATTGCCATATCCGAAATAGACGAGTGCGCCAAAGATCAATCCGAAGATGACCGACGTGACAAGGGCGTTTATAAGGCGGTTGCTGAAGGTGATTGTATTTCCGATCCAATCGACGAAAAAGACCACCACTGAAGCGATGAGCACCGGTTCGAGCCATAGGTACTCTTCTGGTAAAAACATATCGATCCCCCTGATAGACACAATGTCTGGTTAACTTGAGCGGTTTCTTATAGCAGGTAGACACGGCACAAGTAATGTTTACTTCGCCATTCATGACGCTTGTATGAACATGATAATTTTGCTCAAAACCAAGGAAATAAAACCTTGGGTTGCGCTTATATATATCATTTCTGCATAATAGCACTTATTGGTTGTTGTAAGCCTCCAAGAACCGGTTCCTGAGGAGCGCCTCCTCGACGATCTGCTCAGCGGTTCGGTCACAGTCGGGATAGTAGATCAGGTCGCTGATTCCACTATAAGGCGCTGCGCGGTTCAGATCTCCAAGCAGCGAATCAAAGTCGGTCACGGAGCCGTCGCCAGACAGAAGACGCTCAACCGTCTTGATCATATCGGCGCGGTTCATCTTACCGCCATTTCATGAGCCAGTCGGGCTGACGATGCCGATAGCGGCGGCCAGCGCTACTTTTTCGATATCCGTAAAGCTCTCCCGCCCTTGCCTCTGTTCCGTCAGGACGGTTCGCAACGGTTCTTGCGTCAGCATTGTGCCGCCCCATCCGCTTTTCCCGCGCCGTCCATGAAAACGGCGCTTGGGTGCTTGCGGTGGAATAAGTTCGCCATGAAGTACAGACGCGCGATTCTTACCTTTTTGCATGTAGGCGGATTTCGTTTTCTTGGAACGCCGCCACCGCCGCCAGGCTTTTCGCGCCCATTGCCGGAAACCCAGCTCCTGCTTTGCGCCTTGCTGAAATCTCCGGGCCATGGCGCGCCGCCGTTTAGCGGCCACGACGGGCTGCGTAAATTTTTCGGCGGCATCCAGGCCACTTTTAGCGAACTGAACATGCGGGAAACGGCCGTTT
>CAYVJO010000067.1:0-9994 GCA_964451735.1 uncultured Hyphomicrobiaceae bacterium
AACTTTTATATGCGCTCACGAGGGAACTTTTCGACCGTTTTGACGCGATCCTGACGCCGTCCGCGCCTGGCCCCGCGCCAGCGAGCCTTGAAACCACGGGCGATCCGATCTTTTGCACGCTTTGGACGTATCTGGGCGTGCCTGCGGTCTGTCTGCCTCTACTGGAGGTCGAGAGGATGCCGGTCGGTGTCCAGCTTATCGGGGCCCGGCGCGAGGATGCGCGCCTGCTCCGCACCGCGCGCTGGCTTGTCCGCCATCTTGAAGCCACTCAAGGGACATAACCCAGCTATAATGGGGCTTGATTATCGCTGGCAATGATTTAAAAAAAGTCCAAACCGTACTATTTAAAGAACAAGAAATCGAAAGGACGACCATGAGCGATCCAATTTCCAACGCTACGGCAAGCGCGCCATCGACAATCGGCGGGGATAGAAACTGGACACCGGAGCTTTACGCTCCGGCGGACCAACTGCCCTCGCTCAAGGCCGAAGCGAGTGAATTGGCGGCGTGGGATCTTACTGCTCGCCAGCTTTGCGACGTGGAACTGCTGCTGAATGGCGGATTTGCGCCGCTAACCGGCTTCTTGAACCGCGACGATTATGATCGCGTGCTGGACGATATGCGGCTTGCCTCGGGCGCGCTGTGGCCGATACCAGTGACTCTCGATGTGGACGCTGAATTCGCGGCAGGGCTGCGTCAAGGGCAGCGCATCGCGCTCAAGGACCCGGAAAATGTCATTCTCGCGATTTTGGAGGTTGGCTCGGTCTGGCAGCCGGATAAATCGCGCGAGGCCGTCAAGGTCCTGGGAACCGACGATCCGGCCCATCCAGCAGTTCGCTATCTGCACGACAAGGCTGGCAGTCATTATGTCGGTGGCAACCTGATCGGTCTGCAAGCACCAATCCACTACGATTATCGCAATCGCCGCCACTCGCCAAACGAACTCAAAGCGCTGTTCAGGGATTGGGGCTGGAAAAAAATCGTGGCTTTTCAGACGCGCAACCCTCTTCACCGCGCCCATCAGGAGCTGACCCTGCGCGCTGGCCAGCAGGTCGGCGGCCACCTCCTCATACATCCCGTCGTAGGCATGACGAAGCCGGGAGACGTCGACCATTACACGCGCGTGCGCTGCTACGAGGCGCTTTTGCCGCATTATCCCGAAGGCAGGGTCTCGCTCAGTCTTTTGCCCCTGGCTATGCGCATGGGTGGACCGCGCGAGGCACTATGGCACGCCATCATCCGGCGAAATTACGGCTGTACGCATTTCATCGTTGGCCGCGACCACGCTGGACCGGGAAATGACAGCCAAGGTAAACCCTTCTATGGCCCTTACGACGCCCAGGATCTGGTCAAACAATACGAGGCTGAAATCGGCATCGAAATGGTGCCTTTTAAGGAAATGGTCTATCTGCAAAACCGGCGGCAATACGCTCCCTCGGACGAGATCCAACCTGGAGAGGCGATCCTGAACCTGTCGGGCACAGAGCTGCGACGCCGCTTGCAGACCGGAGAGGAGATCCCGGAATGGTTCTCTTTCCCAGGCGTCATTGACGAGCTTCGACGCACCCACCCTCCCCGCGAAAAGCATGGTTTTACTGTCTTCTTCACAGGGCTGTCTGGCGCCGGCAAATCCACTATCGCCAATGCGCTGACGGCGAAGCTTATGCAGATCGGCGGCCGCCCGTTGACGCTGCTCGACGGCGATATCGTGCGGAAGCATTTGTCCTCCGAACTCGGCTTCTCCAAGGAGCACCGCAACATCAACATTCTGCGGATCGGCTATGTCGCCTCGGAGATCACCAAGAATGGCGGGATCGCGGTCTGCGCACCAATTGCGCCTTACTCGGCGACACGGCAGGCAGTTCGCGAGATGATCGAGCCTCACGGCGCATTCATTGAGGTTTACGTTGCAACGCCGCTCGGCGAATGCGAACGCCGCGACCGGAAGGGGCTTTACAAGCTCGCACGCGCTGGCAAGCTCAAGCAATTTACCGGCATTGATGATCCCTATGAAGCGCCGGAGAACCCGGAAGTGAGCATCGACACGCTGGAGCTATCCGCGGATGCAGCAGCCGATGTCATCTTCGCTAAAATCGCCGAGATGGGCCTGATCGTGACGGAGCCGCGGCGAGAAACCGAACGCGCCGCGATTTCGGCCTGATACAATGCCCGGCGGCCTGTTTTTAGCGTCGCTGGGCGTTTTTTCCATTCGATATTTTAAACGCTTGCTGATGCCTCGTGATCCAGCATACAGTATTTTACGATATTTTTACTCATCCTGAGGTTGCACAAGCTTAAGCCGCAATGTTTTTTATGGCGAGCGGCACCGTATCGATACTGCCGATCTTGCTGCGTAACGACAAATATCGAATTTTTGCTTCGGACAAGGAGTACGGCGGAGCTGTAGGGCGTGTTCGGCGCGCGGCCATCTCTGTATACCCCTTGGCAAGCATCCTGATGCAACATGAAGGTAGGCAATGGATGTGATCGCCCAATCCCCGTTCGCGGAAGTTGCGGCATTGCTGGCTCTTGCCGCTTTGATCGGTTTTATCGGGCTGCTTTTGCGTCAGCCTTTGATCGTCAGTTTCATCGCTGTGGGATTGATTGCAGGTCCGTCCGGTCTCAGCGTCGTCCGCTCGGATGAGCAAATAGCGCTTCTATCTCAACTCGGCATCGCCGTTCTTCTTTTTCTCGTCGGAATCAAGCTGGACATCAAACTGATCCGATCGCTCGGCATCGTCTCACTGATGACGGGGCTTGGCCAGGTTCTGTTCACCTCGGTCTTTGGATTTTTCATTGCTTTGGCGCTCGGCTTCGATCATTTGACCAGCCTTTACATCGCCGTGGCCCTGACATTCTCAAGCACTATCATTATCGTGAAGCTGCTTTCGGACAAACGCGAGATCGACTCTCTTCACGGCCAAATCGCCCTCGGCTTCCTCATCGTACAGGATCTGGCCGTGGTCTTTGCCATGATCGTCCTTTCAGCGGTGGGCATTGGCGCAAGCGAAGCGGGCGGCGTGCGCAATATCTTCGTTGCATTCGTCTCAGGAGCAGCGCTCGTCGCGGTCGTCTTCCTCTTTGTGCGCTTTGTGGCGAGCCCTCTAACGGAGCGCCTGGCGCGTGCGCCGGAATTGCTGGTGGTCTTTGCGATTGCCCAGGCCGCGATTTTCGCAGCGATTGGCGAGTATGTCGGACTTGGCAAAGAGGTTGGCGGTTTGCTTGCGGGCGTGTCTCTTGCGTCAACCCCTTATCGCGAAACGATTTCCGCACGCCTCGCACCTCTGCGGGATTTTTTGCTTCTGTTTTTCTTTATCGCCCTTGGCGCGGCGCTGGATCTGTCGCTCCTGGGAGAGAATATGACGGCGGCAATCATCTTCTCCCTATTCGTCCTCATCGGCAATCCTCTGATCGTTATTGTGATCATGGGGTATATGGGGTTCCGCAAGAGGACAGGCTTTCTCGCCGGCCTAACCGTGGCTCAGATCAGCGAGTTTTCGTTGATTTTTGTCGCGATGGGCCTTTCTCTAGGTCATTTAACGCCAAACGCGCTTGGTTTGGTGACGATGGTAGGTATCATCACCATTGCCGCATCCACCTATATGATCACCTACTCACACAAGTTTTACAGCCTGTTCGAGCCTGTTCTGGGTATTTTCGAAAGGAAGAACACGCATCGCGAACCGAAAGATTCAGGAGATTATCGAAAGTCACGCTATGATTTCATAATCTTCGGCCTGGGACGCTTTGGTACAGCAATTGGTTTGAGATTAAAGCGTCGAGGCTATCTCGTCCTTGGGGTAGATTTCAATCCGCTTGCAGTACGCCGTTGGCAAGGTCTTGGTCTGGATGTAACTTATGGCGATGCGTCCGATCCCGAATTTATAACCAAGCTGCCTCTTGAGCGGGCGCGTTGGGTCGTATCGACCATACCAATACATCCGACAGGGCTTAGCCACGACGATTCGCGTCAGACCATCATTCAAACGCTTCGTTCAACGGCCTTCAAGGGGCATGTGGCAGTTGCGTCGCATAGCGAAGCCGATACGGAACGCATGGTAAACTCCGGCGCAGATCTCGTGCTCGAACCTTTTCAGGATGCTGCGGATCAGGCCGTGGAACTGCTTCTCGGCGCATCTCTTGGAGCGCGCACCATGATACCGTCCATAGAAAGCGAAGAAAAAGAAAGCGTTTTGGGATGAACGTCTCATCGCAATAACGTATTATCCGCGTAACGTACCGCCATCGTCATCGATTATGGATTTCGCGGCTTGCGACTTCAACTTTGCGGCCAGCCATTCAGGACGCGGCGAATAGATAAAACCGAAGGATACACTTCCTTCTTTGCCAGGCACGGCGTGATGAAGACGGTGCGCCTGATAAACTCGGCGCAAATAACCATTGCGTGGCACGAAACCATGCTCGACACGTCTATGCACCAGCACATCGTGGATTAGAAAATACACCACCCCATAGGCGGTCATGCCCAATCCGGCAAAAAGCAGAGGCGTGTAATAGAACGTCCCGCCGAGCATAAGCCCTATGGAAACGAAGGTGAAGAATATGCCGAACAGGTCATTCAACTCGAACCAACTTGAGCGCGGACGATGGTGGGATTCATGCAAGACCCAAAGGAAACCGTGCATGACATATTTATGCATAGCCCAGGCCACGCCTTCCATGCCAAGGAAGACAGCAAAAAAAACAGCTAGATAAGTGAGCCAGTCGGACATTTGCCAACCTCTTTTTCAAGTAAGCCGCATATTTCCGCAATTTCGCGGCAGAGCCGTCTACTCATAATGTGGATTTGAGGGCTTCAATTTATTCTCAAGCCCGGTGATGAGCCCCATGGCGAAATGTCTCAGCGCAGTTTCGTCGTTGCCGCTGCCTGATATCAGAGCCGAAGCCTCCTCGATACGCCTTTGCGCTTCAGCGCTTGCGGCTTCAAGCCCGATGGATAAAACCAGCGACGGCCGTCCTGAGTCCTGCGCGACATCTTTCCCCGCGATCTCCTTTTTTGATGTCGCGTCGATAAGATCGTCGAGAATTTGGAAAGCAACGCCCAGTTTCATGCCGAAATCGCGCATCGTCTCGATCTGCCCTTCGCTCGCCGCGGCTGTGACAGCTCCCATTTCGGCGGCAGCCGAAAATAGCGCGCCGGTTTTGCGTGCATGAACCAAGGCAACGTCAGCGCTCGTTGCGCTCTCGGGCGACCACTTCAAATCCTGCTCCTGCCCGGCAACAAGCCCATCTGAGCCGACCGCATGACTGAGAATCTCGCTTAGCCGTGCTCTGTTCCCCGCGCTGAGAGCAATATCCTCCGCAATAACCCCGAAGGCACGATTCAACAGCGCTATTGCGGCAAGTATGGCCGTAGCTTCGCCAAAAGCAGTGTGATTGGCAGGCAGGCCGCGCCGCAAGGACGCATTGTCCATGGCCGGCAAATCATCCAATATCAGAGAAGCAGCATGTACCATTTCGAGCGCGCAGGCCGAGCTAAGGGCAAGCTGGTCGTCCCCATTGAGATGACGTGAGGCAAAGAGCGTCAACAAAGCGCGCAAGCGTTTACCAGGCGCCATGAGCGTGTGACGCATCGAACGATGAAGACTGGCTGGAGGATGGTCAGGGTCTGGAAGCAACGTGTCAAGCCGCTTTTCTACCGTGAACCGCAAATCATCCGCAAGCTGTGTTAAACTTTCTTTGCTCAACATCGAGCAAGCCCGCATAGCCCTGCAATGTGCATCAAAACCATCGGCTCTGTAATGCCGGTTTTTTGTCAAAGAAACGTCCGCTGCGAAATTCTGATCTGTTGCCCCCATCCGTATGAAGAGGGTTTATGCAAAGTCGGCGCATTCCGTGTTCCCCATCATGATTTGCCCCACTCGGCCTGTTAGCTTTACGCTGCCTCGTCATTGGCGCGCAACGGAAAAGGAATTCTATGACCGACATGCTCAAGCGCAAGAACCAGCATCTCGATGTCGTGCTCACCCAAGATGTGAACGCAGCCAAAAGCGCCGGCTTCGACGGAATCGAGTTTGAGCATGTCGCCCTTCCTGACCTCGATTTCGACGATATCGACATTGGTACGAAATTTCTAGGCAAACGGTTGCAGGCACCGCTTCTGATCAGCTCCATGACGGGCGGGCCGGAAAAGGCAGCGGCGATCAATGAGAATTTGGCGCGCGCCGCAGGACATCTCGGCGTAGCCTTTGCAGTTGGGTCGCAGCGTATCGCCGTCGAGGGTGCCGGGCAAGCCGGGTTCAACCGCGCGCTTCGAGACCATATGGACAATATGCCGCTGCTTTCCAATCTCGGCGCTGGCCAGCTTGTCGGTCCGGGTGGGCTGGACACGGCTCGCCGTATCGTCGATATGATTGGCGCAGATGCTATCATTATTCACCTCAACCCACTTCAAGAGGCAGTCCAGCAAGGTGGCGACCGGAACTGGTCGGGCGTCTTGGCGCGTTTGGAGGCTTTGGTGAAAACCTCAGAAGTCCCAATCGTGGTGAAAGAGGTCGGCTTTGGTATTTCTGGTCCCGTCGCGGCGGAACTCTGGAATGTGGGCGTCCAGATCATTGATGTGGCTGGCGCGGGCGGCACGAGTTGGGCGGCTGTGGAAGCGGGCCGAGCGCCAAATGAGCGCCTGCGCAAGATTGCTGAGACATTCCGGAATTGGGGCATCCCGACCGCAAGCGCCGTGCAGGCGGTCCGCAGGACTTGCCCTGAAGCAATAATCGTTGCGTCTGGCGGGATCAGGACAGGATTGGACGTGGCGAAAGCCATCCGCCTAGGCGCCGACATCGCAGGCCAAGCCGCCGGCGTGCTTCGCGCAGCACTCGATAGCGCGGATGCCGTCATCGCGCATTTCGAAGACAGAATCCAGGAGCTGCGCATAGCCTGTTTCTGCACTGGCAGCCGGACATTGAACGAACTGCGGCAAGCGCCGCTCCTCGAAACGCGATCCGCCTGGTCACATGGCGGCACTGAACAATCAGGAAGCTCGTCATGCTGAAAACTCTTGATATAGAAACCATGAAGTCCGACACGGGCGGTAAAGACCATGCCGTCATCATCGGCGGCGGTCTTGGCGGTATGGCTGCCGCTCTGCGGCTGCGCGCCAAAGGCTACCGTGTAACTCTGTTCGACCGCGGCTCGATGCTCGGCGGCCGCGCTCAGGTGCTCACCAAGGACGGATTTCGTTATGACGCCGGACCGACAGTCATTACGGCCCACTTCCTTTTTGAAGAGCTTTTCGAGCTGTTCGGGCGCCGGATGGAGGATTACGTAACACTGGTTCCTCTCGACCCTTGGTATCGCTTCCGCTTTCCCGATGGCGACACATTCGACTATGGCGGCACGGTGGAGGACACACTCGCCGAGATCCGGCGTATCGAGGCCGTCGATTGTGACGGCTACCTCAGGCTGCTCGAACATTCCGAAAAGCTGTTCAATAAAGGCTTTACCGGGCTTGCCGACCAGCCGTTCCACAATTTCTGGACGATGATGGCCCAGGCGCCGGCTCTGGTTCAACTCGGAAGCTACCGCAGCGTCTGGCAAATGATCTCAAAACATCTCAAAAGCCCGAAGCTGAGGCAGGCATTTTCCATTCAGCCGCTTCTCGTCGGCGGCAGCCCTTTCGACACGACCAGCATTTACGGGCTGATCCATTATCTGGAGCGTAAATGGGGGGTGCACTTCGCCATGGGCGGTACAGGAGCACTGATTGCCGGCATCGGGCGGCTGATGGAGGAAACCGGCATAGACATCCAGCTCAACGCGACCGTTGCCCGCGTCACGCTAGCAGGAGATACGGTAACCGGTGTGACGCTGGAAAACGGCGCGCATATACCTGCCGAAATCGTCATCTCGAACGCAGATCCGATGCATCTCTTCACGCAAATGCTACCATCGGAAAAGCTTAACAGCGCCGCCCGGCTCAAGATGCGAACCGCGCGTCTATCGATGGGGCTGTTCCTTCTTTACTTCGGAACGACACGGCAATATCCCGATGTCGCCCATCATACGATCTGGCTGGGCGAACGTTTCCGGGAATTGCTGGACGACATCTTCAAGCGTGGCAAGCTCGCAGACGACTTTTCACTCTACATTCACCGCCCGACCGCGACCGATCCGAGTTTTGCACCCGAGGGCTGCGACAGCTTTTACGCGCTCTGCCCTGTTCCCAATCTCAGCGCGGGGATCGACTGGGGCGCCGAGGCTCCCCGTTTGCGCGACAAGATCGTCGAAGCGCTCGACCGGACGATTTTGCCGGGCCTGCGTGAGACGATTACCGCCGAACTCATCCTGACGCCCGCCGATTTCAAGGAGAGCTATCTCAGCTATCAGGGGAGCGGCTTTTCCATTGCGCCCTATTTTACCCAGAGCGCGTGGTTCCGGTTCCATAACCGCGCCGAAGGCATAAAGGGGTTGTATCTGACCGGTGCGGGCACCCATCCGGGCGCGGGAATGCCCGGCGTTTTGTGCTCTGCGAAAGTGATTGAGAAGCTTGTCCCCGCGCCGGCAGTGGCGCGATAGATCAGAAGCGCAGATCGTCCCGCTCACGGCGAACGAATTGAGCAGCATTCGGTACACGAGTGAGCAGCGCGACTGCGTCGATATAAGCGATCAGCGACTCCGCCTCGACATTGACCGGGTTACGCGGGCCGGCTACCGCCATGAATTCCACGAGCTGGTATCGGCATTCACGAAGCGCGCCGAGGAGCGGCTTGTAGTCGAACGACCGCGGATCGGGATGGGCGAAAAGATGTGTCTGATCAGGTTCGTCATGCGCGCCACTCATTCCCATTACCTCCAAATGTTCATGATTTGTTCATACCTAAACAATGGGCCGGAGTCAATCTTGACCCTTACCGATTCGTTCGGGCTCAATGCCATAAATGTTAATGCTAAAATTCTACCTTAGGTTTTATTTTGATTTAAGAATGTTACCATAAGTTGATTTTTGTTCATAAATTGTATCGATGTCGCAACAGTCAGTAATTACGGCGTATATCCATTGCGGCGGCTTTGTGTTTTGATTGCGACATCTGCTGCCCCATGGTTACATCCATGAAAGCCAAAGTTGATATGGAAATGGCAGTGCCCGACAGTACGGTCGGAATAAATTATATTATTTGATTTCAATCGATTCAGCGCCCGAGGGCAGGGCGCCGGGGTAAGTGGGAGAGGGATGGAACAATGAGATTTGCGAGTCGTGCACAATTCCTGACAGCAGCCAGTATCGTGGCTTTGAGTTTCGGAGCGGTGGGTACCGCTCAAGCCGAGCCGCCCAAAACCTGTTTGACGGGAGCAAGTCTCGTCACTGAAGACCTTACGGTTACGACGTCATTCGAAGAGAACCATCGTCATGGCATTCAGGCTTTCGGCCTGTTTGGGTGGGTGAATGTACCAGGCTTGCGTACGACAGCGAATGGCGGACACGATCATAATGTACAGTTAAATGACTATGCCGTTGGAATTTCAGAGGATGACAGCGGCGCGTCCGCCTCGGGCAACAACGCATTCGCCTGCGGTCAAAATGCTGAAGCCGATGGCCAGAACGCTACGGCCCTTGGCGCAAAGGCCGAGGCTAAGGGGAATAACAACACCGCTGTTGGCGCTCAAGCTGAAGCCAAGAATGGCGCGGGCGCAACGGCTGTCGGTTCACAAGCGGAAGCAAAAGCCAATAACGCAACGGCCATCGGTAACAAAGCCGAAGCCAAAGGCGTCAATTCGACGGCGGTAGGGCAAAACGCAGAAGCCTCAGGTGTCGATTCGACAGCCATCGGCCAGGATGCGAAGGCAAGCGGTGAGCGCTCGACAGCTGTTGGTGAGGATTCAACAGCAAGCGGCAAATTTTCGACCGCACTCGGACAAAATGCCTTGGCGAACAAAACCAATGCAACCGCTACCGGGCAAAATGCGCGGGCGACGGGCGTGAATTCTACTGCGACGGGTCAGGGTTCCGTTGCATCCGCTACAGACACGACCGCCA
>CAYVJO010000068.1:0-398 GCA_964451735.1 uncultured Hyphomicrobiaceae bacterium
TGTGTACGAGCGATATGGGCCGCCCGAGGTGCTGCGGTTGGCGGAGGTGGCAAACCGCCACAGCGCGGCGGCGGCGGCGGTGGCCCAAGAAGGCGCTGAACCGCCAAGGTGCGAGCCGGGACTGGCAAAGCTACGGTTAAGCCCCGACTTTTGCCTGATCGTTTATTCTTTCATCTCGAATGCCGTTCCGCTCCCTGCATGCTCTTAGGGTAGCTCGGTGCGTTATTCTCGACATGCGCAGGTTCGCCCCTCTGCCGAATTGCTGTTTGATGGGAGTGAGCAGGAGCGCAGCATTGTACCCGATCTATTCACGAGCCGAGCAGACTGCGGATGCCATTGTACATTTCGTGGGTATTCTTTTCGGGGTGATCGGCGGCAGCGCACTGATCCTTGCCTCT
>CAYVJO010000068.1:408-3417 GCA_964451735.1 uncultured Hyphomicrobiaceae bacterium
TTGCTGGGGTTAGCGTCTATAGCGCCGGCCTGATTGCAATGTTCACTGCCTCGGCCAGCTACAATTTTTCGCAGAAGCCTGCTGCGAAAGAGTGGCTACGCCGTCTCGATCACGCAGTCATTTTCATCATGATCGCTGGTAGCTATACCCCCTTTGCTGTCAAGATCGGAGGACAGGCCGGCGCGGTGCTTTTGCTCACGGTCTGGGCAATCGCGCTGCTCGGGATGGCGGCGAAACTCCTCTTTCCCCGCAAGCTCGACAAGATTTCGGTGCTGCTCTATCTGGCGCAAGGCTGGTGCATCCTGTTCGCGATGGGGCCGTTGATCGAGGCCGTCCCAGCGAAAAGCCTCTATCTGCTTCTGATAGGCGGCTGCATCTATTCTCTCGGCGTCATTTTTCATCTGCTGGAGAGGATGCCGTTTCATAATGTGATCTGGCATATTTTCGTGCTTGCCGGCGCTATCGTCCAATATATGGCGATATACTTAACCGTGATCGCCCGATATTGAGTGCGCATCATGCTTTCAGGATAAGCGGCAGGCCGGCGGCAACGAATTCCACCCGATCGACGGTGGAGGCCGCGGCTTGATTGAGCCGGCCCTGATGGTCGCGAAAGGCGCGCCCCAAAGGCGTGTCCGGCACGAGGCCAAGCCCGACTTCATTGGAGACTACGATCAAACATTGCTGCGTCGCGCCAATCGCATCGCAGAGCGAGCGCACCCCCTGATCGACAGCGCGGCCGGCGCCCATCAGATTGGATAGCCAGAGCGTCAGGCAATCGATGACGCAAACAGCCCCGGGGTCTTGCAGGCTCAAAATCGCCTCGGGCAGGTCGAGCGGAACCTCAACCGTTATCCATCTATCGCCTCGTTCGCGCCGATGGCGTTGGATACGGTCCGACATTTCCTCGTCCAGCGGCTGGGCAGTTGCGATGTAGACGCGTTTGGCAAAGGCTTCGGCAAGAGCGAGGGCTCGCTGCGTCTTCCCAGATCGCGCGCCTCCGAGAATGAGCGCCGTCCGCCAACTCATGGCGTTACCACGAGAACAAGGCCGGCCAGCGCAAACAGGCGCGCCGTCACAACGGCCGCACCGAGAACATCGCCCGTGAACCCGCGCAGAAAACACCCGGCGAGCAATGTGATACCCAAAGCGCCGATAGCCGCGCAAGCCGCCAGCACGATGCCAGTGAGCCCAAGCAGTCCGGCAGACGCGAATACTGCGATGAGGATTGCAGCAGCAACAGTCGCCGGTTGCAATCCAGTCAGCAATCGTCCTAGTCCGTCCGTGCGCGCAGGCTCCAACAAGCACGCCGGCATGGCGATTGCGCCGCGCGCCGCGATTTCGGCCGCAATAATGGCAAATGCGGCCGTCTCCAGTCCGGCATATTGCTGAAGGTCTACGATCAAGGCGATCTGCATGCCGATCGTCAGTAGAAGCGCCATCGCGCCGTAAGTTCCGATACGGCTGTCACGCATGATCGCCAGCTTTTCCTCGCGAGTCCGGCCTCCGCCGAGGCCATCCCAAAAATCGCTCAGCCCGTCTTCATGAAAACCGCCGCTCGCTGTGATGCCCGCGGCCAGTGCCATAAGTGCAGCAACAAGAGGCGTAAATCCTGCTGCGATTGCAAGGCATAAAATGGCGGCGGACACAGCGCCAATCAGGGCGCCCGCAAGCGGATACGCCCAGAACGCCGATCCAAGAGATGCACACGTCCGGGTCTCAAAAGCCGGAAGCGGCAGACGGGTCAGGAGGCCGATGGCGAGACCGATCTCCTCGGTCCTCTTTCGAAGAGCCCTCGGTGTGGCCGCGGTCATGGCGCGCTGCGATCCCGGTTGGCGACGCGCGCTTCCTCAAATGTCGCCATCTGCCTATGGACTGAGGCGGCCGCGCGCAGCAGTGCGATGGCGAGCGTCGCCCCCGTGCCCTCGCCTAAGCGCATTTCGAGATCGAGAAGCGGCCTGAGTCCCAGGCGGTCGAGCAGGCGGCCGTGAGCAGGCTCGGCCGAGCGATGCCCCGAGATGCAATGATGGGTAACTGCCGGGTTTTCAATGAACAGGGGCGCTATGCTCGCTGTCACGACATAACCGTCGAGAACCACCGGCATGAGCTTATGCCGCGCAGCAACAACCGCCCCCGCAATCGCCGCCGTCTCGCGCCCCCCGAGCTTGCGCAGAATATCCAGCGCACCTTGGCCGTCCGCGCGATGCAAGGCGAGTGCTTCATCAATTATGGCGGCCTTATGCGCAACGCCTTCAGGGTCCAATCCCGTACCGGGTCCAGCCCAGTCTGAGCCGCATCCACCAAGCGAACCGGCGGCAAGCGCCGCCGCGATGGTCGTATTCCCGATACCCATCTCGCCCAGAGCCAGCAAATCCGTTCCCGCTTCGACGGCTGATGCGCCACGATTGAGCGCGTCGAGCAGCTCGGCTTCGCTCATGGCAGGCATCCTTGAAATATCTCCAGTTGGCCGGTCGAGCGACAGCGCCACGACGTCCAGCCCGATGCCGAGACATTTGGCAATCGCATTGATCGCCGCCCCACCATTGGCGAAATTCGCCACCATCTGTTCGGTGACCTCCGGTGGAAACGGGCTAACTCCGCGGGCCGTCACGCCATGATTGCCGGCGAAGACGAGGACCCGCGCCGCATCCGCCCTTGGTTCGGGGGCGTGGCCCCAGCCCGCAAGAAATATGGCGCAATCCTCCAGCCGTCCGAGAGAGCGTGTGGGCTTGGTCAGTTCAAGCTGACGAGCGCGGGCAGCCTCGCGCCAGTCTTCGTTCGCAGCGGGCAGATCGTTTAAGGCGTCGCGGAAGGAGGAGAGTGTCGCAAACATATCGTCACCGGGATCGCAGATTGGCGGGGGACGTTAAAGAATAGCGCTTCCACGAACAAATGACAGATCAAACCATCATTCACGACCATCACGACTCAAGTCGCCTGTGAAGCGCGAAACGCCGCGGGTGAAACGAGAGGATAGATCCGAGCAAATCCATATGGGCAAGGGTGCGG